>JBBRNU010000627.1:0-3043 GCA_038230115.1 Chthonomonadales bacterium
AGCCCGCGAGCAGGCTGACCGCCGCGAGGATCAGGCCGCCGTGCAGCAGGGAAGTGCGTTTCGTCATTGCGTTTGGTTCCCTTGTTGAGAATTGTTGAAATTTTGGAGACGTGTTTTCTTGCTGCGGGGTATTTCGCGCCGCCCGGTCGGTTTTCCTGCGCCGGATTGCAGCGTCTGTTCGGTCGCCCAGGGGTAAACCCCGAACCGGCTACACGCCCAATGTGTCGCGCAGGTAGTCGCGGCTGATGGCGGCGGATTCGGGCGGGGTCAATTTCGTGTTGTCCTGCTCGGTGACGATCCATTCCGCGCCCGCCAGACGCGCCGCCCGAAACGCCGCCGGAAGGTCAACGTCGCCGCGTCCCAGTTCCAGAAATTCGGGCTGCGGCTTCCCGTCCGCGCCCGTCGCGCGCCGCCCGTCCTTGAAGTGGAAATAGCCCGCGCGGTCTTTGTGCTGTGTGATGAAGGCGGCGGGGTCTTGCCCGGCATAGTAGAGCCAGAACACGTCGAGGTTGAACTTCACCAGGCCGGGGTCGGTCTCTTGCGCCAGAATGTCCATGCCATTGACGCCGCCCAGGTCGTCGAATTCCCAGGCGTGGTTATGGTAGTTGAAGACCAGCCCCGCGTCTGCCAGACGTTTGCCCGCCTCGTTGAACACTTTCGCCGACTGCCGATAGCCGTCCGAAGATTTCGTATCCGCCACGCCGGAACACATGAAATGCTTCAGCCCGATGGCCTGCGCGTAGGCGATGTGCGCGCTCAGTTTGGCGGCGTCGGCGTAATCGCCGTAGCCGAAGTGCGCGCCCGAAACGCGCAGGCCGGTTTCGCCCAGGACGCGGCGCGTGGTCTCCTCGCCATGCGACTGAAACAGGTCGCCGCCCTCGAACGCGGGATAGCCTGCCGCCGCCACGTCCTGCAGCACGCCCGCAAAATCGTCCTGATTCCTTTGTCCGAACACGATCAGTTGTATCGAAGCCGTTGGCGTCGTCATCGTCGGTTGCTCCTCCGGGGTGAAAAGTCGAGTATTTCTGCCTGTTGTGTTTTGCGACGGCGTTTTCCTGCGTCAATACGGCGGCCACATCGGGTAATTTCGAGATTGGCGCGCAGGCAGGGAACGGACGCAGGCGCGGGGAAATAGGAAAGGTCTCGAATGCGGATTTTGAACCGCCGAGACACAGAGACACCGAGAATGGATGCTGAGGACGGCGTGGGAAATAGTTGTGCGGAGGCGATGAGGCTGATGAAAACGACAGGAATGGTTGGGGTTTTGGAGCTGCTGGCGGGCGTTTTGGCGACGGGGGCGGGGGCGAGCGCGCCGCCTGCCGCCCGCATAATCAACTCGTTTGAGACGCCGACGGAGCTGCGGCAATTGCGGGCCGGCGACGCGCAGATTGCGCCGACCGATAAATTTGCGACCGAGGGCGCGCACGCTTTGCGAGTCACGTTCGGGGCGGCGGAATGGCCCAACGTCACGTTCACGCCGGAAACGCCCTGGGATTGGCGGCAGTACGGCGGGCTAGCCTTCGACGTGAGCAATCCCGGCGGCGCGGCGATTTCGTTCAGCGTGCGCGTGGACGACGATCCCAGCGCCAACGGCCAGGTCCACTGCCGCACGGGGGGCGGCGCGATTGGGGCGGGCAAAACCGCGACGTTCGTCTTTCCGCTCGGTCGGCAGGACGCGATGGCTCTGGGAATGCGCGCCCTGCCCGCCCTCCCCGGAATGCAAAGTCTGGGAGCCGAGGGCGGGGGCGCGTTCGACGCTGGACACATCACGGCCTTTCAGATTTTCATGCACAATCCGCAAAACCGGCCCGCGCTGATCGTGGACAACGTGCGCGTGGTTCCCCCGGTTGCGCTGCACGGGATCGTGGATGCGTTCGGGCAGTACACGGGGGCCGACTGGCCGGGCAAATTAAAGGACGCCGGCGCGCTTGCGAAACGCCGCGCCGCGGAAGCCGCCGACCTAAGCGCGCACCCCGCGCCCGCCGACCGCGACGAGATGGGCGGGTGGGCGAATGGCCCGAAACTGCCTCCGGCCAAAACGTTCCGCACGACCAGGCGCGACGGCAAATGGTGGCTCGTGACGCCGCAGGGCCATCTGTTCCTTTCGCTCGGCGTGGACTGCGTGACCCTCTCGGAACGCACGCTGACGGCGGGCCGCGCCGACCTGTTCGCGAATCTGCCCGCCGCCCCCGACCCGCTCGCCCGTCACGCCGGATACACGAAAGACATTCATGCCGGGCCGGTCAAAGAGGGCGCGGACTTCGACTTCTACGCGGCCAATCTGGAGCGCAAGTTCGGCCCGGATTACGAGACGCCCGCCCTGCAAAGCGCGCTCGCCCGCCTGCCCTCGTGGGGCTTCAATACGGTGGGCAACTGGTCGGACGAGCGGCTGTACCGCAACGGGCGCGTGCCGTATACGGCGACCGCGTGGGTGAACGGCGACCATGCCCATGTTCGCAGCGGCTCCGACTACTGGGGCGAGATGCACGATCCGTTCGATCCGCGCTTCGCGACCGACGTGGCGGCTTCGCTGGCGGCGACCGTGCCGAAAGTGAAGGGCGACCCGCTTTGCATCGGGTATTTCGTGGACAACGAACTGAGCTGGGCCGGGCAGGGCGAGGACGGCGGGCGATACGGCCTGGCGTATGGCGCGTTGAACGAGACCGCCGCCCATTCGCCTGCCAAGCGCGCCTTCGTTGCCCAAATCAAGGCGAAATACGCCGACATTGCCAGTCTGAATGCGGCCTGGGGCGCAAAGTTCGCCGACTGGAACGCGCTCGACGCGCCTTATAAACCCGCCGATCCGCTGAACGCCGCGCAGCGCGCCGATCTGGGCGCGTTCGTGAAAGCCCTCGCTCTGAAATACTTCGGCGTGATTCGCGATGAACTCAAACGCCTTGACCCCGACCACCTGTATCTGGGCTGCCGCTTTGCATGGCGCACGCCGGAAGCGGTCGCTGCCGCAGCGGAAATCTGCGATGTCGTCAGTTTCAACATTTATGAGCCGCGCGTGGACCCGAAAGCCTGGGCGTTTCTCGACACG
>JBBRNU010000628.1:0-3043 GCA_038230115.1 Chthonomonadales bacterium
AACTCAGGCGCGAGGCTTGGAACCAGCGGCGCGAGCCAATTCGCGCGCCGACAGAAACATCGCAACGGCGGCGAACAGACAAATCAGGACGCTCTGCGTGCCGGGCGTGCGCGCAAAGTAAGTCAGCAGAAAACCACCCAGCGCGCCGCCCGCCAATCCCCCAACCGTCGCGATTCTGCCATACACCGGATCAACCAGCCCGCGCCGCGCATAGCCCAATACCGGCAGCAAGGAAGCCAGCGCGATCACGAGGAGGGAAAGCGCAATCGCCTGCTGCGCCGCGAACCCGCCGATGTAATAGAGGGCGGGAACCGCCAGAACGCCGCCGGCCAGACCCATCGCCTGCGTCAGCGCGCCCATGCTAACCGCAATCAGCAGCAAGTCGAGCGGCGAGCGGCTAAGGACGGCATGGGGCGCGTCAAGCCAGGAAAAGCGCGTCGCCTGCGCCAGAACCGCCAGCATCAAGCCTATCGTCAGCGTGTGCGACCATTGAAGACGGCGTGCAGGCGGCGGGCCAGATGCCAAGCGCGCCGCAAGCGCGGCTCCGACCGTCGCGCCCAAAAAGAGAATGACGCCCTTCCAAACGTAGCCGTCAGGAAGAATTTTCAACCAGTTGGCTGTCGAGGACAATTGCGCGTGACTGCGGAACGCCAGCATTGCGACTGCCGCGACTGCCGCCGCCCAACCGAACTGCATGGCCGTCGCCTGCGCTTTGTCGGCGGCATACCCGAACATCCACGTCAGCATCGGCGCGAACGCTGCCTGCGCCCCCAGCCCGGTCAACGCGCTCACCATCGCCGTCAGCGCGCCCAGCGTCAGGACAACGGCGTGCTTGATCCCCCCCTGATTCAAGGATTTCCGAGGGCGCGCATGGGGCGGGTAGTCAGATTGTGGCGGCGAAAACATCCTCATGATTATTTTTCCTACGTCAATGGCCCGCGAAAAATTATCCCATCCGCAACGTTCAGCGTCTCAATTCAAAACGTCCTTACGAAACCCTCCTTGAAGGGCGGAATCAGTTCGCTTTATTATCCGGCTTTCGCAGAATGCGCGCTAACAGTCCGCCGCGCCGCGCCAACCGAGGCATTTGTTTCTCTTCGGGGCTATTTTCGCTCGATGGAACTGCCGTTTCCGTCGGGCGTGGCTGCGAAAGCGTGAGCCGCGCCAATTCAAAAATCTGTTCCTGGAGCCGCTGAACGGTTTGAGTCAACTCGTGCTGGACGGCTGTCAGGCGCGCAATTTCCGCATCCTTGCGATTCGCTTCCTCCTGCAATGCCGCCATTTTAGATGTCAGCAAAATGTCAGAATTATTTGACATTTGTGACACATTTTGCGACACAATTTGAGTTTGATGATCGCGCGAACTGTCAGCATAATTATTGACAAATGACATACTTTTTTTGACACGTTGGAATTGCCCGGAGCGTAGTTTTCGGTAGATAGTGCGCTCCGAAACGCCGAACTCGCGGGCGGCTTCTTCCACACTCGTGATAGAAATCGGCGACTCGATTTTTCGCTGCGTTCGCTTCAAGCCGACCTCCCGTCGTCAGGGAATTTAGTTATTGGGGAAACATTTCGAGGATAAACAAGACGATGCATCAGCCCGCTCAGATAGATTGAATTCCAGGTATTGATAATGACAATTCTAAAGCCTTGCGCTGTCCATATCAAAACCGCGCCAAAAAACAATATGGACGCAGAAAGCGTGTTCGTAAAAGCGCGGGCGACGCCTCTTTATTGTCTCCAAATTGTCGCCAACACCGCAAACTCATTCGGCAAGCAGCCGCGACAGCAAATTCGTGACCTCGCCCTGCAAATCGGAACGGTTGTCATCGTAGATTTGCAGCGTTTCCAGGCGGGCATGGCGCGAAAGCCGCTGGACGCGGCGAATGTCCCCGCCCGCCGCGTCCAGGGCCAGCGTAATCGCGGTATGCCGCAGACGATGCGGACTCAGTTTCAGTGCCAACCCCGCCCGCGCCGCGATCTCCCCCACGATTTTGTACAGGCCGTCGGCAGTCAGCGGCAAATGCCCGCGTCCCGGACTGGCGCTGGCGAAAAGCGGCGCGGTATCCGAGTCGCCCGAACTGTTCGCGTCCCGGCCACGCAGATAATCCTTGATCGCGTTTACCGTGGCGGGCGACAGCGTGACAAACTCTTTCTGCGCGCCCCGCCCCTTGCCGTAAATCGCCACGCGCCGATTTTCCGCCTCGAAGTCGCTGCGAGACATTCCCACAACTTCGGAACGGCGCAGGGCGTTCTCCAAAAGCAGCAGCAGCAAAGCGTAATCACGGCGACCTTTGTGCGTGGCGCGATCCGGCGTCCGCAATAATTGCCGCGCCTGCTCCGGCGAAATGCCGCGTGTGTCCCGATAGGGCGTCGTCTTTTCGCTGTCCACGCTGCGGGCGGGGTCGGCCTCCGTCGCGCCTACGCGCCGCGCAAACCGAACCAGGCTCAGGATGGCGGCCAGACGGCGGTTCACCGTCGCTTCCGCCCGCCCTTCCACAATCAAGGCGGCCTTGTAGCGCAAAATCAATGCGGTCATCTGTGGCGTCGGCAGGGCGAGAAATTGATGCAGGCGTTCGGGAGTCGGCTCGCCCGCATAACAGCCCGCAAAGAAAGCGCGCACATCGTGCCGATACGCCCGGCGCGTGTTTTCGCTGCGCTTGTCCGCCAGCAGCATCGCCAGCACGTCCGGCGTTTCCGAAGTGGCGGCAGGCGAAATTGGCCCGGTCTCCGACGTAGCGATAAGATGCGGAGACGCCTCAATAATCACAGGAAATTGAAATTTTGACATATCCCGATTGCGCTCCTGACCTTCCGACTGATAGTCTAGCAACCGCCCGTGAAAAAGTCAAGCCCGTAGACAAAGGCGTTTTTTGGGCAAAACCTTGCGTTTTCTCTCGAAAAACGGTATACTCAGACGTTCAAAGGAGGAGCGTTTCGTGCCTAATATCAAGTCGGTCAAAAAAGACGTCATCAAATCCCGCAAAAACCACCTGCGGAATATCGCTGCCAAGTCCGCGATGAAGACTTTTTCCAAGAA
>JBBRNU010000629.1:0-3041 GCA_038230115.1 Chthonomonadales bacterium
GGGGGCGCGTCCGTGCAATCTGCGTTCGCCGCCCCGCCGCCTGCCGTCGCCGCCAAAGACCCGATAGATTCCGCCCATCCGCCTCGCTACACGCGCCCGCCGCTAATTACCTGCCTCGCCTACTCGCCCGACGGCAAAACGCTCGCGGTTACCGGCTACCATGAAATCCTTCTGCATCACGCCGACGGATCAGGATTGACGGCGCGTCTGGTTGGGGGGGCGCAAAAGATTTATTCGCTGGCGTATTCGCCCGATGGCAAATTGCTGGCTGCAGTCGGCGGCAATCCGGCGCAGTTCGGCGAGGCGCAGTTTTGGGACACGACGACCAACCAGGCAGTCAACAGCGTGCGGATCAGCGGCGATACACTGTTCGGCGGCTCGCTTTCGCCCGACGGCAAGACGCTCGGCTTCGGCTGCACCGACAATTCCGTGCGCGTCGTCAGCGTGCCAGATGGCAAGCCGCTCATGAAACTCGACAATCACAGCGATTGGGTGTTCGCGACCGCTTTCTCGCTCGATAGCAAGTACATTCTGAGCGCCGGGCGCGATCAAGCCATCAAACTGACGATTGTGGAAAGCGGCTCGTTCGTGGACGACATCAACACGCACTCGGCGGCCCTGACCTGCCTGGCGCGTCACCCGAAAGCCGACCAGACGGCCTGCGGCGGAGCCGACAACATTCCCCGCCTGTACAAAGTCTTTCGGACGGAGGCGCGCACGATGAACCAGGAAGACCACAACCTAATTCGCACCTTCGACCGGCAGTCCAGCCCGATCACCGCCCTCGCGTTCAGCCCGGACGGGGCTATGCTCGCGGTCGGGTCGGAGGGCGATACGGTGAACCTGTATCGCGTGGAGGACGGCAAATTAGCGGCCAGTCTGCGCGGGCATCGGGGCGCAATTTACGCCCTCGCCTTCGCCCCGGACGGCAGGCAGATCGCGACAGGCGGTTTCGACGGCCTGGTTCGCCTGTACGCCCTGCCCGCCGGCGCGCTGGCAAAAGCCTTCGCCCCGGTTCCGCTCGCCGCCCCGCAAAAGGCGCAAAAAGCAGGACTCTAACAACGACCGGCGAATAATGCAGCGATGATGTATAATTTAACCGTGAAACCAGAGTTTGTCGTCTGCGTTCGCAACGCCTACTATCCGACCTCGCTGGAACTGTGAAAAATTTATCAGGCTGCGCCGAACGCCGAAGCGGAACAACACGGACAATGGCGGGTCATGGACGAGTCGGGCGAAGATTATCTTTACCCGCAGGAATTTTTCGTTTCTGTTGCAATCCTACAATAGTCTCAGAGCATTCGTAGGAGCGTTGCTTGCCGCGCCTCTCACGCCATACGCTGCGCCCTCCCCTTTCAATCGGCGGAGAGGGCGCGGCATTACGGAAATGCAGGGCGCAGCAAGCAGCGCTCCTACAGAAGATCGCACAACCACTCGTGTGGAGATGCATTCGGAAGGCGCGAGGAAGAGCAATTCAGCGCCCGGTGGATGCGGCGAGGGCGTCGTAGACGGGGATGCGGTCATAGGTGGACTGGCTCTCGGCGCGACCTAATCTCTCTTCGAGGTCGTACATTTGCTGAAGGTTGAGCCAGAACTGCGGCGAGACGGAAAAGAAGCGTCCAAGCCGAATGGCGGTGTCCACCGTAATCCGGCGCTTGCCGTCCAGAATGGCCTCGATGCGCGTCTGCTGGACGCCAATCGCTTTGGCGAGGCGATAGGGCGTCAGGTTCAGCGGTTCCAAAAATTCGTATCGCAGCGCTTCGCCGGGATGTACGTTGTTCAGGCGCTCCATTGGTTTCTCACTTCTCGTAATGCTTGCTGATTTCGACGCGGTAGGCGTTGTCGTTTTTCCAAACGAAGCAAATGCGCCATTGATCGTTGATGCGAATGCTGCATTGTTCGTCGCGGTCACCGGATAATTTTTCCAACCGATTTCCAGGTGGCTGCCGCAGATCGTTGATGTTTATCGCCGCCGCGAGCATTCGCAGTTTTCGACGCGCCGTCTGTTGAATGTCCGGCGGAAAATTCGCTGTGACTTCCCCCTCGAATATTTTGCGTGTGCCGTCGTTTAGAAAATCCGCGATCATAATTGAGAGATAGTATCACAGATTGATACTATCGTCAAGAGAGGGTTGATATGCGCTTCTTTGTGTGGTAAAAAGACTTTGCCGCAACATTTTGCCGTCGGCTGGCTCATACCAATTCAGGAATGCGGTTGGAACGACACGAAGGTCTGTCGTTGAAGGAAATGCGATTATGCTTTGCTGGAAACGCTGTCTTTCCCGGTTGTCGCGGGTTGCGCGGGTCGTCCTGACCGGCGTTTCGTTGTCGTCCGCCGTCTCCGTTCGCGCTGCTGACGACGCCGTGAAAAAACCCGCCCTGCCGCCCGTTCTTTCGATTTTCGCGCAGCCCGCCGCGATCACGCTGACCGACCGCCGCGACGCCCGCGCGCTCGTCGTGACCGGCAGGACGCAGGCCGGGTATGCCGTTGACCTGTCGCCCCTCGCCAAAATTACTCCGCAGTCGGGCATTGTGCGACTGGACGCCGACGGGTATTTGCAGCCGGTCAAGCCGGGAACGACCACGCTTCTCGTGACGGCGGCAGGGCGAACCACCCGCGTCCCGGTCACGGTGACGAGCGTCGCGTCGCCGCCCATCAGTTTCGTGCGCGAGGTCATGCCCGTTCTCAGTAAAGTCGGCTGCACGCAGGGAACCTGTCACGGTTCGGCCAAAGGCAAGAACGGATTCAAGCTTTCCCTGCGCGGCTACGACCCCGATTTCGATTATCACGCCTTGGTCACCGACGTGGCCGGACGCCGCTTCAACCGCACTGATCCCGCCCAGAGCCTGATGCTGCTCAAGCCGACCCTCGCCGTGCCGCACAAGGGCGGAATGCTCTTCGACTCGAAATCGCGCTATTACAACGTCCTGAAAACCTGGATCAGCGAGGGCGTCCGCTCCGACACCGAAATCGTCAAGCGCGCCAATCGTCTGGAAGTGGTTCCCGCCGTCCCGAACGTCACGCTCCCCGGCATGACGCA
>JBBRNU010000630.1:0-3022 GCA_038230115.1 Chthonomonadales bacterium
GAAGGGGGCCGGGGGTTAGGAGAATTGCTCCCCAAAAGAGAAGCCGAATGAGAAGCAGACGACGAAAAAGCGGGACGGCAAGGATAACGCTGCCGTCCCGCCCGTATCAAGGCCGGGGCTTGCGCGATCAGCGGCGCTTGCGGCGCTGCAGGAGCGTAAGCGCAAGACCGCCTGCGCCGAGGATTGCCAGCGCGCCCGGTTCGGGAACGGCCTGCGTCCGCAGATTGTCGAAGTACACGTCGGCGGGCAGAATGACCGCCTGGATGCCCTGGAACGGAACCGAATAAGTTCCGGCGACCGTCTCGTCAATCGTCAGCAAACCCAGCGAGTTGAACGCCGTGTCGAAGAATTCGACGGGCGCGCTGGTCGAGCCGAAGCCTGCCGGGTCCGGCACAACATCGAACTGGAACCCGTTGGCGTAGGAGCCAGGGCCAAGATAAAGGAATGTGCGGCTGAAAATGCCGACGAGCGCGTTATCGCTGGCGACGGGGCTGGCGGGCAGGCCGGGATTATCGGCGTAGACCGCCGGATTCAGAGTATCGTCGGCCACGAACGTCAGATTGTACTGCGACTGGTAAGCCGTGTTGATCTGGCTGCCGGGAGCCACGTCGTTGAACGTGATGTTGACGTCGGTTTGGGCCGAAGCCAGAGTCGGAAGGACGCCCAGCGCGCCCGCCGTCAGGAAAAGCAGAGAGGTTTTGTTCATGGGAGTTTCCTTGACTGCTCTTTAGTAGCCGCCGAACGCGGCGCGGGCCAGCTTGAAGAAGACGTCGGTATTTTCCTGGACGCCGTAGAACTGCTGGTACGCGCGGCTGCCGCTGCTGTAGGCGCTGATCGGGATGTCCGAGGCGGTGTGAATGGCTTGATCGCCGTTCACCTGGCCGCGCACGAAGTAGCCGAACGCGCTTTCCGCCCGCGTGATCGCCATCGTCGAATACTTCTGGCCGGACGGAACCGCGCCGCTCGCCAGGTTCGCCTTGATGTCGCTTGGCAGCAGGCTGTCAATAACCGGGAGCGGCTTGGACAGCCAGCCCTCGTAGCGGTCGGCGTTCGCGCCGAAGCCGATGAGCAGTTTGCCGTCAATATCGGCGGTCTTGGGGAAGCCGTTGATGCCGGGAGCGTACTCGATGTCGTAGTGGGGGAAGCCCGCCGCGTCGTATTCGCCGACGACGTTCTGCCGGGCCGGAACGACGCCGGGGCCGATGTTGGCGACGTCGCTCGGCAGACCTTGCAGGTTCGCCAGGCTGCCGGAAATGCCTTTCGGGCCGTTGAGCGCGCCGACGATGCTGAAGCCGGAGCATTCGTGGTCGGCCAGCACGATAACGACCGTATCGCCCGCCTGATCCGCGAAGTCGCGGCAGACCTTGACGGCGTTGTCGAATTCCAGCGTTTCCCACATCGCGCGGTCGGCGTCCATCAAGTGGGACTGCTTGTCAATGTGCGCGCCTTCGATCATCAGGAAGAAGCCGTTCTGGTTCTTGCTGAGGACTTTCAGGCCCGCGGTCGCCATCTCGTCGAGCATCGGCTGATCGGGCGCGTAGTAGTCGTCAACCGGATTTTTCACGGCGGGATTGCGGCGCTTGGCGATCTTGTCGAAGGACACGTTCATGTTGCCGTAGCCGAACAGACCCAGCAGCTTGGTCGTGTTGTTCAGGTTGAGCGCCTTGAGGTCGGAATACGAGGACGTGTAGGCGAAACCGGCGTTCTGGAAATCGCCGATCAAGTCGCGGTTCGGGTCAATCGCGCCCTGCGGCACGCCCCAGCCCGCGGCGAGGTCGGCGGGCAGCACGTAATCCGTGCTTGCCGACCGGCGCGTGCCGAAGGTTGACAAGCCGTTGGCGTCTTTGGCGGGCAGGAACCAGTTGCGTCCGCCGCCCAGCAGAACGGTCAGGCCGCTGTTTGCGATCTCGTCGAGATATTGGTCGCAGACGCCGGTTCCCGCGTTGCGGTTGCCGGTATGCACGACGTTGGCGGCGGGCGTCGCGTCTTCGATGTCGGCGGTGGAAATGATGCCGGTAGATTTGCCGAACTTGCGGTGCATGTATTCCGCAAGATATTCCACGCGGGGATAGGCGAACGCGCTGTCGAGATGCGCGGGATAGACGCCTTCCTGTCCGTTTTGGGAATGGTTGCCGGTGGTATAGCAGCCCATACCGGGCGCGGAGTCGGTAATAATGGAGTTGAGCGAGGCGGTCACGATCATGCCGCTGCCGGGGAACTGGTCCATTGCGAGGAAACCGTTCGGATGGCCTGCGGTGACGCCGTAGCGGACGATGCGGGCGGCGGTGCGATGCGCTGCGCCCATGCCGTCGCCGAGAAGAATAATGACGTTTTTGGCCGGGCGGCGTGAGCCGCGCGGGTCAATAATCGTGAACATGGCGGTCGTGGTGACAAGGTTGTTGTCGCCGGTTTCCGTCGCCTGCGCGGTCAGGGTATGCACGCCGGGCGCGGCGTTGGAATAGGCGCGCAGGTTGAAGCCGAACCAGCCCGCGTTCGCGCCGGTTCCGGCGTCGTTCGAGCTGAAAGTGACGGGAGCGCCGTCCACGAACAACTTGACGTCGGTCGGCGTGGCGGTCGCGGACGAGGGCTTGACCTCGACACGCAGGTCGAAGCGCTGGTCAATCAGGAAGCGGGCGTTGTTGGGCGGGGTCACGGTGACGATGGGCGCGGCGAAGGCGGACGCGCCAGCGGCCATCGCCAGTCCGGCGAGACTTAACCGGAGAAGCGGCTGATTCGAGCGGTGCATTTACTTGAGTCTCCTTGTCGTTTTGCGTACTGCGACGGGTGAGGCGGGGGCGGCAGGGGCGGGATGCGGCGCGGCTTTGGGCAGGTCATCCGGGCGGTCGAGGATGATTCGGAGCATGGAAGCGCGGCCTTCCACGTCGGTTTTGGGGCCGATTTCAAAGACGCCGGTGACGACCAGGGGATTGTGAACGAAGGGAACCGGGGCGTTCCGCGCGCCGCGCACGAGGACGAGAACGGTTTGCGGCGGCAGGTCGGCGGTTCCGCCGCCCTCCTCGTC
>JBBRNU010000631.1:0-3008 GCA_038230115.1 Chthonomonadales bacterium
CGTCGTCGGGTCGAAGTGCGCCAGAAAGCGGCCCATCGCCAGAAACGAGCCGCTGCCGTCCGGGTGAACCACGCGCAGCGGTTCGCCATTGGCAGCGGCAACCCCGCCGCGCAGGTTCAATAGTTGCGGCAGGCCCGCGATGTGGTCGCGATGGGCGTGGGTGAGGGCGACCAGTCCGGCCTTGTGAATTTTGCCTTCCAGCAGGGCGGTCGCGCCGTCGCCCGCGTCGAAGAGGACGCGGTGCGTTTCGTCGAGCGCCCAGGTGGCGATAAGCGGCGTGGAAAATACGGTCAGTCGCGGCGGGTCCATAATAGCGAAAGAGAGAACAGCGAAAAGAAGCGAAAGCGGTCTGGTTGGAAAAAGGCGCTGCGCGCACGGCTATTGTACCACAGTCCGCCCCTGCCGCCTCACAATCGCGCGTTGAAATCCCCTCGCCTTTCTAACGAACCCAAGTAGGAACGCAACGTCTCGGCGCATTGTGTTATACTGTGAAGGGAGGAAAACGCACATGGACGAAACCGTTCTTACGCCCTTGAAGCCCAAAACCGGCGATTACAAAGCGGCGCTCGAACAGACATTCAAAGAAATTGATGTTTCTTTTCAAAAAATGCAGGCGAACCGTCGTCACATCGAGCAGTTGAAGGCGGAGGCGGACGCTCTCAAGACGGAAACGCGCGCCCTCCTGACCACGATGGGAGCGACCTTTTAGGCAACGCGTAACGCTTGAAAAACTGGAAAAAGCGTTCGGGCTGGCTTGACAGACGGGCGGAGGGTAGGGTATCCTGTGCAGACTTGTGCGGATCAGGCGGCTTTTGCGCTGTCTTGCGCGGGCCGCGTCGGGAGTTTCGCCCCGCGAACCTGCCTGCAAACGAGAAGGAGACGGGATATGTCCAGAATTTGTCAGGTGTCCGGGGTTGGCCCGATGAAAGGCCATCGCCGACGCCATCCGCATAGCGGCGCGTGGAACCTGCGCGCTCCCAAGAAAAACCACACGTTTTTGCCCAACCTGCAAACGGTCACGGTCAACACGCCCGAAGGCAAAGTGCGCCTGAAGGTCACGACCAGCGTGATGACGAGCCGCAATTTTCAGGATTATCTGACGGGCGCGAAGGCGCTGCCGAAAGAACTCACCAAAAAATCGCGCCATCATCTGAAGAAGTAGACCGCGCTGTTCGGTTTCGCTTCGCGCGTCGAAATTGGAAGCGGTTCGCCACCGCTCCACAATAAATGTAAGAAAACGCCCTTCTGAATTATTTTTCAGGAGGGCGTTTTTGCGTTGGTTCCGGCTTCGCTTCCTGTTCTAAATGCAGGGAGCGAAGCCGGAAAACAGACGGGCCGTTGCAGCGACCTGCTATGGGCCGCTACAGCGACTTGAGGAAGGCTTTCAGGTCGGCTTTATCCTGATCGCTCAGACCGATGCTGAAGCGGGTGTTGTAGAAATTCACGACATCGAGAATCTCGCCCGAAAAGCCGTTGTGCATATAAGGCGACTGGGTTTCGATGGCGCGCAGGCTGGGAACCTTGAACTTGCCGATGTCCTTCCACTTGCCGCTCGTCAGCGCCAGACCGGGATCGGTCGTCTGCACGGTCGCGTTGGTGGTTTTGTTTCGCAGGGTGTAGAGCGGCATATCCGGGGTTCGCAGGCTGCCGTCGGCAATGCCCGTGTTCATCAGGCGTGCCAGGGAGTGGCTGCCGACCGAGGGCGTGTCATGGCAGGTCGAGCAACTCCCGCGAATCGTGGTTTTGCCTACCACGTCATTCAGGCCCGCGACGTTGGTGATGTTGAAGCGGCGCGTGTTGAAAATGACCTGTCCGCGCGCGACCGAGGCCCGCGCCAGCGAAACCGGATCGGTGGCGGAAAGCGAACCCCAGGCGTCGAACAGGGAAAACACGTTGGGGTTGAAGTAGCCGAACGGATCGTAGCCGAACGGGTCGTTGATGCCGGGGTAGAAGAGCGTGTTGATGAGCAGGTTCGGGCCGCCGTAGACGTTCGGGCCGTTCAATTTGCCCGCGTCGTTGTCGCTGATCTGGGACGTGTACAGGCTGGTCTCGAAATTGATGATTTGCGTGACCTGGGCGGAGGTGGGCGGAGCGGCCCCCTGCGCGTGGGTCAGCACGGCGTCGCGGGCCTGCGAAGCGAGCGCGCTGTAAATGCCGCGCGAGTAGCTTTCGCGTCCGTCCCACATCACCGCCGAAAGGAAAAATAGGTTGGTGGCGGGCAGAGGACGGCGGAAGCAGGAAAGCTCGGTCGCGCTCGCATAGCCGTAGGGATCGTCGCAGGCGTCAAGCGCGAATTCGGCGGTGGCGGGCAAGGGAATGCCGATGCGAATCAGGGCTTTCGACAACAGCATACTGTACGCCTGTCGGCGCGCGTCCACGGTGGAAACGTCGGCGTTGGGCGAATTAGAGCCGTCGTTCGTGCGGAAGAGCGGGTCCAGTCCGTCGCTCGCGTTGAAAACCTGCTGCACGTAATCCGGGGTGATCGCCATGCCTTGATCGAGCGGGTGACAGGTGGCGCAGCGGCGCCCGTTGCTGCCGAGCGGCGCGAAAAACGGGTTGGTCATGTCGAACGAGGAATACAGCGTGCGGGTGCGGGAGACGCCGGTTCCGTTCGGGCTGTCAATGAAGTTGGTGGCGGTCGCGCCCTGGGTGCGACCGGGCGGGGGCGCGACGAGGGCGAGCGCGCCGATCAGCCCGATGGTTCCGAGCGCGGCGGCGTGGTAGCATTTCCAGCGTTTCATGGGTGGTGTGATCTATGCCTTTCCGTATGGTGACAAGACGCGCCATTTCGATGCGGTTTGTAACGCATCAAAATCGCAGAGAAGAGGGACGCGGACAATTTTGTGGCAAAGTGTTACGCGCCGGGAATGCTCGACGGAGAGCGGAGGAAACGACAGGGTTAAGGAGGGAAGCCATCAGGAGCCGCCAGTCGCCAAAGTATACGCCAAACCCTACCGATCTTCCTTCCCTCATTCTCTATTTTCGGGCGAAAACTCGTGAATTTGCAG
>JBBRNU010000632.1:0-2983 GCA_038230115.1 Chthonomonadales bacterium
AATGCGACTTGGCGGGCCGGTTTATGGCAGCGTTTCTACCCCGGAGGAATGGCGGGATGCGGTGGCGCGGGCGGGCTATCGCGCCGCCTACTGCCCCGTAGCGAACACGGCGAGCGACGCGGAGATTGAGGCTTATGCGGAGATGGCGCGGCAGGCCGACATCGTGATTGCGGAAACCGGGGCGTGGAGCAACCCGATGCACGCCGACCCGGTGAAACGGCGCGAGGCGCTGGCGTATTGTCAGGCGCAGCTCGCGCTTGCGGAGCGGATCGGGGCTTGCTGCTGCGTCAACATCGTCGGGTCGCGGGGCGCGGTGTGGGACGGGCCGGACGCGGGCAATTATAGCGGAGAGACATTCGATTGGATCGTGGAAACGACGCGCGCGATTATTGACGCCGTGAAGCCGACGCGCACGTTTTACACGCTGGAGACCATGCCCTGGATGCTGCCCGATTCCGTTGACAGTTATGCGCGATTATTGCGCGCTATTGACCGCCCGCAATTCGGCGTGCATTTCGACCCGGCCAATCTGGTATGCAGCCCCGCGCTCTATTACCAAAACGGCGACCTGATCCGCGATTTTTGCGCCCGGCTTGGCCCCCACATCAAAAGCTGCCACGTCAAGGATATTGCGCTCGACCCGCGTTTCATGGTACATTTGGACGAGGTTCGGCCCGGTTTGGGCAGCCTGGACATGGCGACGCTGCTGCGCGAACTGCACGCCCTCGACGCCGACCTGCCGCTGATGCTCGAACATCTGCCAGCCGAAGCCGATTACGCGCTCGCCGCCGACTACGTGCGCGGCGTGGCGCGCGAAGCGGGCGTTCCGCTAGAGAAAACCAACCTTTAGTCCCGCCCAAAGCCCCGGCCTTGCGGAAGGCGAGTTATGAAGACAGTGCAAAGAATGAGGCAGCCGAGCCATGACATGGATTAAGACCGTGCCGCCGAGTGAGGCGAGCGAGGAACTGAAACAGGCGTTCGCGAATCAGGCGCATTTTTACCCCCCGGAGTACGCGGTGCGCGTGGATGCGGCGGAGGTGAACAACGAAAACGTGGAAGGCGCGGGCATCGTGAGTTCGCACAGTTTGCTGCCGCAAACGCTTTACCACGCATTTTCCACGTATGGCACGCTGCTGCAGGACGACCTGCCGCTGAAACGCTATCAGCACGAGATGATCGCGGCGACCGTCTCGTCTCTCAACCGCTGCTTTTATTGAATCGAGTCGCACGCAGAGTTTCTGCGTCGGGTCACCCTCGATGAGTCGCTGTCGCAGGCGATACGGCAGGATTTTCGGAAGGCCGACCTGGAACCGGCGGATCGCGCAATGCTGGAATACGTCGAAAAAGTGACGCTGAAGCCTTATTCCGTGCAGCGCGAGGACATCGAAAATCTACGCGCGCATGGCTTCGACGACACCGGCATCCTGCAAATCAACCTGATCGCGTCGTTCTTCAACTACATCAACCGGGTCGCGGACGGCCTGGGCGTCGGCAAGCCGTAAATGCCGACCGCGCCGCCGAGAGAATCAATCTTCCGACGGCGCGGTCACGATTTAGGCCAAATTGTTTCCCAAGCCGAAAGGTGACTGAATTTACAGCCCGCTGATGGTCATTTCGGCGACTTGAAACGTGGGGCTGGCGATGGAGGAATTGAAAATCAGGTCGGTTCCGACGCGCTCGACGCCTTCCATGATCGCCGCCATCGTGCTGGCAATCGTCACCTCTTCGACAGAATAAGTCAGCGCGCCGTTCTCGATCCAGACGCCCGACGCGCCGATGGAAAAGTCGCCGGTCACGGTGTTGGAGCCGCTGCCCATCATGTCCGTGACGTAGAAGCCGTTGGGAATGGCGGCGATGATCTCATCAACGGTCTGACGGCCCGCCAGCAGGAACAGGTTGAACGGTCCGATGCTCGGCAGGCCGTTGTAAGCGCGGCGCGCGTTGCCGGTGGACTGCGCGCCCCCGCCGACTTTTCGGGCCGTCTGCGTATCGTAGGCGAACATTTTCAGGACGCCGCGCTCGATGATAACGTTGCGGCGCGTCGCCAGGCCGTCGCCATCGAACGGGGCCGATCCCGCGCCCCCAACGAGAATGCCGTCATCAATCAGCGTGACGTTTTCGATGGCGATTTGATGGCCCAGTTTGTCCTTCAGGAACGACATTTCCTTGAATACGGCGTCGCCGTTGATTGCGGCCATGACGCCCGCCCAGACGCGCGCGGCGACCCGGCGGTCGAAGACGACCGGGGCGTTTTGCGTCGGGACTTTTCGCGCGCCTAACTTGCGAACCACGCGCAGAGCCGCCTTGCGTCCGATTTCCTCGGCGCTTTCCAGATCATCGAACGCGCGCCGAAACGAGAATTCGTAGTCCACCTGCTTTTTGCCATCGGCTTCGGCGAGCGGCTGACAGTAGAGCGAGCAGCCGGAACTGTGGTATGAGGCGACCACGCTGCGCGAGTTCGCGAGAACGGTATGAGTCGTGCCGCTGCCGAAGCCCGCCCCCTCGCTGTTGGTAATGCGCGGGTCGGCGGCGAACGCGGCGGCTTCACAGGCTTTGGCGAGCGCGATTTTCTGCTCGGTCGGCACGCTTTCGACGGTCGGGTCGTAAATCTTCAGTTCCGGGCGGGCGAGCGGAGCCGACTCTTCCGACAGGCCGTTTTCCGGTTTCTGGTCGGCGACCTGCGCGAGCGCGACGGTTGTGGCGATCAGCTTATCGAGGGCTGCGTCGTCGAAATCCGAGGTCGAGGCGAAACTCTGCCGCTTGTCCACGAACACGCGCAGGCCCAGCCCCTTCCCGCCCGCCTGCGTCAGCGTTTCGACTTCGCCCTTACGAACCTGAACGCTGAAATCGGTGGCGGTTTGCAGGAGAACGTCGGCCTCGTCCGCCCCCGCCCGCCGCGCCCGCTCCACGACACTCGCCGCAAACGCCTCATAGTCCATCGTAAAACGCCTCCCGAAATCAGCCCTGCATTTCCGTCAAGCCG
>JBBRNU010000633.1:0-2976 GCA_038230115.1 Chthonomonadales bacterium
CTCCCGCATGTTGGGGATGAATCAGTTCATCACGATCTGCGCGCTAGGCATGGGCGCCGCTCAGTTGATCTTCGCGTTCAACTTTATCACCAGCCTGTTCATTGGCCCGAAGTGCGGCCGCAACCCGTGGCGAGCGAACAGCCTGGAGTGGTTTGCTCCGAGTCCTCCCGGACACGGCAATTTCGACGCGGCGTGGGAAACCGTTTGCCTGCCGCTTGCGGACGGCGGCGACGGCACGCTGGAAACTCTCGTCGAGGCGACGGGGGGCGCGATTTTTACGCAGTCCGTGCGCGGGCCGCTGGGCGCTCCAGTCATGGCGGCATGGGGACGCTTGGGCGGTGCGCAGGCGAATGTAGCGGTCATCGAAATGGCGCAGGCGTCCGGGCTGCGCCTGTTGCGCGACGCGGAGCGCGACCCGCGCCGCGCCTCGACGTTCGGAACCGGGGAACTGATGCGGGCCGCGCTCGACGGGGGTTGCCGCACGCTTATCATCGGGATCGGGGGCAGCGCGAGCAACGATGGCGGCGCGGGCATGGCGCAGGCGCTGGGGGCGCGTTTTCTCGACGCGCAGGGCGATGAACTGCCGCCGGGCGGGGCCGCCCTCGCCAATCTCGCGCGCATTGACCGTTCGGGCTGGACGGTTCCCGCCGATGCGCGCCTCCTGGTCGCCTGTGACGTGGACAACCCGCTGTGCGGGCCGGAGGGCGCGTCCGCCGTTTACGGCCCGCAGAAGGGCGCGACGGCAGAGGACGTGCGCGACCTGGACGCCGCGCTCGCCCGCTATGCTCAAATCGTGCAGGAACAACTGGGGGCCGACATGCGAGACGTTCCCGGCGCGGGCGCGGCGGGCGGTCTGGGCGCGGGCCTGCTGGCTTTCGGGCAGGCCGCGCTGCGACCGGGCATTGATCTCGCGCTCGACGCAGTGGGTTTCGACGCGCAGATGGAAAACTGCGCGCTCGTCGTGACGGGCGAAGGGCGGCTGGACGGGCAGACGGCGCGGGGCAAAGTGGTGGCGGGCGTGGCGCGCAGGGCCAAAACGCGGGGCGTTCCCGTTGTCGCGCTGGCGGGCGCGCTGGCCGAAAACGCCGAAGAGACCCTGCGGGAACAGGGTCTCTTCGCTGCGTTGAGTATTGTAGACGGCCCGATGACGGTCGAGGCGGCGATGCGCGACGGTTACAGGCTGCTGTCCGATGCAGCGGCGCGCTTGGCCCGTCTGTTGGCCTTACGGCTGTGAGCGGCGGAAGCGTTCCGAACATTGCGTTCATGCGCGCTGACCGACCTGGAACGCCCAGTCATCTCCTGCCGAGCGTTGAAGGGCGAGAACATGACCGTCAGTCCCCAGCAGCCGACGAGGGACATCGCAATGGCTTTTTGCGCGACGGCTAATGTGCTGCGCTTGCCGCGCTCGAATTCGGCGACGACAGCCGGACGGCGCATCCAGAAGCCGGTCATCGCCGCCAGGGTCAGTACGGTCAGCATCGTGGTCGGGCTGTCGAAGTACTTGTTGTGCAGCGCGAGATTGAAATAGTATTGCAATGCATGGCGGGGGACTTTGACGCCGTAGTCTTTTTGCGATGCGGCGTTGCCCAGCGCGGCAATGAACAGGCCAAGCGCGGTCGCGCTCAGCCCCAGTAACGCCAGACGGCCCCAGCGCTTGCGCTCCAGCGTCGCCCAGACGACAACGAGCGGAACCAGCGCGACGAAGCACGGCTGAACGTCGTGCGTGACCAGCAGGGAATGAAACAATACGTAAGCGGCAGCGAGTCCCCACCCGCTCGCCAGCAGCGTAGTGACCAGGCGAGCCGAGGCGGTCGGCGCTCCCCTGGGCGCGGCTTTTGATTCAAACATTCCGGTAAAACTCCCCTGTTCACTTCCTTACCGGCCAAAGATGACGCTGCGTTAGTCTTCTGTATTAGAGTATGGCGATTTGGCGGCGTAATCTTTACCGGTGGCTGTTGGACACGCGCTTTTTACGGCTCCGGGGGCGCAGAACGCCTGCCAGAGTCGGCTTGCCGCGTTGATTTGTCCCGCGCCGCGACAGGGCGTAGCGGAGTGATACACGCAATACGGGCAGGATTTGTATTTCACCGGGGACGCGCATGGGGAAGAGATGGAAGAGCGCGATGAATACAAACACTGTCTCTCAGTATACGCTAAGTCCGCGTTGCCGTCAAGGGCTTCGACAATGATTCTGGTTGGATTCGCTGATATTTTGCAGAATGCGTAATTACACACTGGCGACTGCCGAAAACGCTCCTGGCTGAGGGTTTTTCGGCGCGATGGCCTCCGTGTCTTATGCGCCTGCTTTCCGGCGCAGGCGTAACTGACAGGTCGTGTCGGGCAGCTTGTCGGAGCGCGCAGATTAAGGTTTCCGCAAACGTGTGGTCAGCGTTCACCCGTGAGACACGGGAGCGCAAAGAAGGTTTCGACTATTTCAGGGAAAGAAGAAACTTTTTTCGTGGAACGTGGAAGAGGATAAAGGTTTTACCACAGTGGCGCAGAGACATCGGAGGAAAGAGGAAAAAGAGAGGAAATCTTTGGGCGAGATCATGCAGCGACAATTCGGGCGCGGCAACCGACAAGGGTCGTCCGCGCCCGAAGCTAAACTTTGCAAAAGAGGATTGCCGATTACAGCGAGCGGCGCACGAAGCCGATGACGCGGGCGGCGACGAGGGCGAGCGTCAGGGTTGCGCCTACGGTGCGCGCCTGCCGCGTGACCAGACCGCTCGTTGTCTGTGCGTTGCCCAGCAGGTTTTGCGTCTGCGCGTGAACGATGTCGGCGGTGTTGGAGGCTTTGGCGGCCACGCTCTTGGCTTGATTCGTGACGCGCCGCACCTGCACCTGCGCCTCGTTGATCAGGGGCATCGTTTTTTTGTAAATGAGGAACAGCCCAACGCAAAGCCCGGTCGTCCACAGGATGCTGATCACAAAATAAATCCCGGAAGCCACCACCCACCACCCTGGAACCTGCATCGC
>JBBRNU010000634.1:0-2963 GCA_038230115.1 Chthonomonadales bacterium
CGTCTTCTTTCGACGCGCTGTAACCCGACGGTCAAGAGAAAAGCCCCCGCCGGTCGGCAAGGGCCACGAAAGCGCGCGGCGCGAACGGCTTGACGCCTGCCAGCGCGTTTCGCTCATTTCCGCGCCCTGACGCGCTCCATCTCCGCAAGGAAGGCTGCCGAGTCCGAGGCGGGCCGACGGCTCAAACCGATTTGCGAAAGCGCCAGCGCGGTATTGGAAACGGGCGTGTCGGGCGTCGTCAAATCGGAAGGAGAAGCGCCTGCCGTCATCGGCTCGTCGCGCAGGGCGTCCAGCAAAAGGGCGAACGGCGATTTCAGGGCGGAAAGACAATCGTGAACAATCGGCATGGCCTGGCTCCTGTCCTGGCATTGCGCGGGGAAAAAGCCTTCCCTGTGCGAATGCGTGTCCGGCGCGTGTGCGAACGCACAGCGAACGCGGGCGAATGCGCTAAAGACAGCGGCGCGGTATCGAATTGTTCCCCGACTTGCTTCCGGCGTTATTGTCCGGCTTGCTGCGGGCGTTATTGGCCGGGAATTCGCAGGGGGCGCTCGCCGGGCCAGACGTACCCGAGTTTGCGGGCGGCGTAAATCAGTCCCGCGCGCGTTTGAACGCCTATCGTCTCCTTTTCGATGCGCTGGTTTTGCAGACGATAGCGCAGCAATTGCCGCTCCAGGTTGTCGTTGCGGGCGCGCAGGGCGGCGGCGGCCTGAAACGGACGCGCCGCAATCAGCCCCAGCCAGAGCGACAGCCCGCAGATCAGCCCGCCCGCCAGAATTTGGGCGATAGGATTCCCCCGTCCGCGAGATTTCACGGGCGCGCGGCGTCGAGACCGGGGGCGAGTTCGTGGCGAAGCGTGGTCTATAGCGATCACCTCAACATAAAAAGAAAAGGCCCGTATGAAGGCCTGCGGCCAAGCGTCCTCGCGGACGCGACAGTCAGCTATATCAAAACTTTCGGCGAGCGCGGTCTTTCCGTCCCCAAGGACGGTTAGCCGAAGGCTTCTCAGGCACGGTTTTTATAACCGTGACTCCGGCGGCCGTTCGCGTTCACGGAGCGATTTTTATTACCGTGACCTACGCGCGCCTGCTGGCCGTGACCTGCGAAACGCCCCTATTTGCGGCGCGGTTTTTAACGCCATGACCATGCACAATCGCGCTGCTGGAACGGCGCTGTCAAGACCGCGCGCAGGCCCATCAAACGGGAGGTTTCGCCGGGTCGAGCGGCTGTCCGATGGTATGCACCTTGATGAGATTGGTCGTGCCGGGGTTGTTCACGGGAACGCCCGCCGTAAGGATCACCCGGTCGCCCGGCTTGACCATCTTTACCTGCTGCGCGGCCTGCATCGTCGTCAGCATCATCGCGTCCGTATCGCTGACCGGCCCCATCAAGTACGGCGTGACGCCCCACGTCAGGGCCAGTTGGTGAAAAGTCGCCCGGCTGGTCGTGACGCCCAGGATCGGAACGTTGGGGCGAAACTGCGCCACCTTCCGCGCGCTGCCGCCGGTCGTCGTCGCGCATAAAATGGCTGTCGCGTGCAGCTGCTGCGCCATTTCCGCCGTCGCTCTCGCAACCGCCCCGGTCACGTCGGCAGGCGGCGCAAGGCGGCGCGCGAAATCCGTCTCCTTGAAGAAAGCCGCCTCGGCCCGCAGGGCGATGCGCGCCATCGTCTTCACAGCCTCTACCGGAAACTGCCCCGCCGCCGTTTCGCCCGACAGCATCACGGCGTCGGTTCCATCCAGAATGGCGTTGGCGACGTCGGTCGCTTCGGCCCGCGTCGGGCGCGGGTTTTGAATCATGCTTTCCAGCATCTGCGTGGCCGTGATGACCGGCTTCCCGGCCCGGTTGCACGCCTTGATAATGGTCTTCTGCACGATGGGAACTTCGTCGAAGGGCATTTCCACGCCCAGGTCGCCGCGCGCCACCATGACGCCATCCACGACCCGCAAAATCGAATCCAAATTCTGAACGGCCTCGAACTTTTCGATTTTGGCGATGAGCGGGACGTGAATTCCCAACTCGACCATGATCGCCCGCAGCGGCGTCAGGTCGTCGGCCCGCCGCACATAAGACGCGGCCACCCAATCCACGCCCTGACTCAGCCCGAACCGCAGGTCGTCTTTGTCTTTTTCGGTGACGGCGGGAACGCCGAAACTGACGCCCGGAGCCGTCACGCCCTTATGCGGCTTGAGTTCGCCGCCGACCACGACCCGCGCCCAGATAATGCGTTCCGGCGTGTTCGGCTGGCCTTCGCAGCGCGTCACGCGCAGTTCGATTTTGCCGTCGTCAAGCAGGAGAGCGCGGCCCGGCTTGAGTGCGTTCAGCAGTTCGGGAACCGGCAGCGGGATGCAGGCAGGCGCGAGCGACAGCGCCGCGTCCAACGCCGACGCGAACGCTTCCACCATCGGGGCAGCTTGCGTCGCCCCTGACGTCAGGCCGACTTCCTGCCCGCGCTTCAGCAGAATGGTCGGCGTGGC
Source organism: Chthonomonadales bacterium (assembly GCA_038230115.1). Taxonomy (GTDB): domain Bacteria; phylum Armatimonadota; class Chthonomonadetes; order Chthonomonadales; family Chthonomonadaceae; genus JBBRNU01. The sequence goes on from JBBRNU010000634.1 coordinate 2,475, forward strand.
GAACGCGCCCAGGCGCACTTTCGGGCCGGACAAGTCCTGCAAAATCGCGAGCGGCCTGCCGCAGCGCGTCGCCAGGTCGCGCAGGTTGCGAATCGCGAGCGCATGTTCCTCGTGCGCGCCGTGCGAAAAATTCAGGCGCGCGACGTCCATGCCCGCGTGCAGCAACTTTTCCAGAACGCCGCGCTTGTTACTCGCCGGGCCGATGGTGCAGACAATTTTCGTGCGGCGCAAAACGGCGTCCTTTCGCGTGGCCCGCGCGTACCGAATTGGTTACGAGTCGCGAAAACCGGGTTCCACATCAAAATAGGGAAGGCATTTCGCGCCCGACCCGACGAGAACCGGCGTGCGCGGCAAACGCGGAACGCGCGCCCCTGCTCCGCCTGCGCCCTCCTCGAAATCCGTGCGCTTTCCCATCTGGATGGCTTCGACCAACTCGCTCAGGCTCTCATACGCGACGCCCAAGTTAGAAAGCCCCTGCAAAACCACGTC
>JBBRNU010000635.1:0-2958 GCA_038230115.1 Chthonomonadales bacterium
AACGGACGCGGCTTGACAGGGCGGGCCGTTTTGGGTCCACTGCACGTGGAAATCAACCCGTGCAAATCGTGACAGCCCGTCTGGAGCGGTTCTTTTTTTCTATGTTTTTGCCCGAAGTCCATGCATTTTGGATGACGTGAAACGGAAAGAGCGAAACGCCGATTATGTTATTAGGAACGCAGCGCATCAACGCGGAGGGACATCTGGAAATTGGCGGCTGTGACGCGGCGCGGCTGGCAGCCGAGTTCGGGACGCCATTGTACGTCATGGACGAGGCGGCGATTCGCGCGAGCTGCCGCGAATACCGCCGCGCGTTTCAGAGCCGCTACCCGCGCAACGAGATTTGCTATGCCAGCAAAGCCTTTTTGACCCTGGCGATGGCGCGGATTATCGCCGAAGAGGGGTTGAGCATGGACGTGGCATCGCTGGGCGAACTGCACGTCGCGCTCGCCGCCGATTTTCCGCCCGACCGCCTAGCCCTGCACGGCAATAACAAATCGCGTGAAGAGCTGGAATTGGCTGTCGAGAGTCGGATCGGCCACGTCGTTGCGGACAATTTTCACGAACTGACGCTGCTGGGCGAGATTGTTCATGCGCGTCAGGCCGAAATGAACGTTTTGGTTCGCGCCGCGCCTGGCGTTGACCCGCACACGCACCGCCTGATTCGCACCGGGCAGGCCGACACCAAATTCGGGTTCAACATCGCGGACGGGGCGGCGCTGGCGGCGGTTCGGCAGGTTCTGGCGACGCCCGGTCTGCATTTTCGAGGCGTTCACTGCCATATCGGGTCGCAGCTGCTGGACGCCGATACGCACGCCGAAGCCGCCGAAATCATGGTTCGGCTGATGCAGACGATCCGCGACGAAACCGGCGTCGTTGCGGAAGAATTGAACATCGGGGGCGGTCTTGGCGTGCGCTATCTGTCCGGGCAGCAGCCGCCGAGCTACGACGAGTTTGCCGCCCGCATCACGACGCCGCTCAAGGCCGCGCTCGACGCGAGCGGCCTGCCGTATCCTCTGCTGATGCAGGAGCCGGGGCGGGCGCTGGTCGCCGAGGCGGGCGTCACGCTTTACACGGTCGGCGCGATCAAGACGGTTCCGATCACGGAAGCGCCGGGCGCGCGAACCTATGTCGCCATTGACGGCGGACTGTCCGACAATCCGCGCCCGCAGTTGTATGAGGCCGAATACGAGTGCCTGCTCGCCAACAAAGCCGATCAGCCCGCCGAGGAACTGGTGACGATTGCGGGCAAGCACTGCGAGACCGACATTCTCATCTGGAACGCGCGCCTGGCCGATGCGGAGCCGGGCGACATCCTGGCCGTGCAGACGACCGGCGCGTACAATCATGCGATGGCAAGCAACTATAACCGTTTTTTGCGCCCTGCGGTTGTTTTGGTGGCGGACGGGCAGGCCGACTTGATTGTGGCGCGCGAAACGCTCGCCGACCTGCTGCGTCACGAGCGGGTTCCGGCTCGACTGCGCGCCGGTCAAGACCAACCGAACGAAAACGACCTGGCGCGCGAAACGCCGCCAAGTTTGATGCGGCAGGACGAAAACCATGTCCGACTTTGACCTGAAAGCGTTTCTGGTTGGCCTGATCGTGATCGTGTTGAGCATTGCGCTCCACGAGTTCGGTCACGCCATTTCCGCCGACCGATTGGGCGACCCCGGCCCGCGCCGCGCAGGGCGGATCACGCTGTGGCCCGACAAGCATTTCGAGATATTCGGCTTCATCATGATTCTGGTGACGCTGTGGTCTGGCTTCGGACTGGGCTGGGGCCGACCGGTCATGGTGAACCCGCGCAGTTTTCGGCATCCACGCCGCGACATGGTGATTGTGGCTCTGTGCGGCCCCCTGATGAACCTGGCGCTGGCGCTCGTTTTCGGCCTGGTTCTGCGGGCGATCCTGGCGACGGGTCACATCGGCTGGCTTATAGATGAGTCGGGGCATGACAATACGGCCGCCAATTTTCTGACCGGGTTCGTCCGCATCAACTTGAGTTTGATGTTTTTCAACTTGATTCCGGTTCATCCGCTGGACGGCTCGAAAATTCTAAGCGGCATCCTGCCGGAGTCGCTTTCCATCGCCTACGACCGTTTTGGCAGCGTGTATGGCCCGATGATTCTCCTGTGCGCGATCATGCTGGGGCGAGGCGTCATCGGCGAAATCATTCTGCCCGCTGTCGCCACAAGCACGCGCCTGATTACCGGCCTGGCGCTCTGACCGGGCAGGCAATGAAACAAACGATTAGCCCGGAGGCTGACCGCATAAGGAGTCAATGGCTTGGACGCGCCGACGAAGACGATAGAAACCGGCAAAACCGGGGAAAGTAAGCCGGAGCGGAAGCGGCTGCTCAGTGGAATGCAGCCGACCGGAACCGGCGCGCTGCATCTAGGCAACCTGGAAGGCGCGCTGCGAAACTGGGTGCGTTTGCAGGATGAGTACGAGATGTTCTGCTTCGTCGCCGACTGGCACGCCCTGACGACGCTTTATCACGATTCGGGCAAAATCACGCCTGCGTCGCGCGAGGTCGCCGCCGATTACATCGCATCGGGAATTGACCCGCAGAAGACGGCGATTTTCCTGCAAAGCCACGTCAAGGAACACGCCGAGCTGCACCTGCTCTTTTCTATGATCACGCCGGTCGGGTGGCTGGAGCGCGTGCCGACCTTCAAGGACAAGCGCGACCTGATGGAAGCGAAGGGCGAGGGCGACGAAATGGTCTCCTATGGCCTGCTCGGTTACCCCTGCCTGCAAACCGCCGACATTCTCGTCTATCGCGCGCACATGGTTCCGGTCGGGCGCGATCAGGCGGCGCATCTGGAAATCAGCCGCGAAATCGCCCGCCGCTTCAACCATCTGTACGGGCCGATTTTCCCGGAGCCGCAGGCCCTGATTGGCGTTGAGACCGGCAGTCTGCCGGGCATTGACGGACGCAAAATGAGCAAGTCGTAT
>JBBRNU010000636.1:0-2957 GCA_038230115.1 Chthonomonadales bacterium
GCACGCCTCTTCCGCAACCAAAGCGACCATTGACGAAACGAAATTCAAGCGCATTCTCGCCCGCGCCTTTAGCGTGCCATTGATCCTCATGACGGCTCTTGCGCTGATTCTCGTCCTGCAAATCAATCAATTGCTGCAGGCCGCGCAGTGGGTCGAGCATACCGACATGGTCTTGACGCAGGCCCATGGAACGCAAAAACTGCTGATTGACCTGGAAACCGGGCAGCGCGGCTACTTGATTTCCATGAACCCGGTCTTCCTGGAGCCGTACAACAAGGCGCTTGCGGTCATTGACTCAAGTTTCGCCGTCCTGCTCAAGCAGGTCGCCGATAACCCGGAACAGGCCCGCCGCGTTGAGGAGATGCACGCCACGTACGGGCAGTGGATAGACAACGCCCGGTTTGAAATCGCCCTGCGCCAGCGGAGCGAAAACTATCAGGCGGCGTTCGATACCGCGCGTGGCAAAAAACTCATGGACACGATGCGCGGACAGTTCGCCGCCTTCGTCGCGACGGAAGAAGCGCTGCGAACGTCGCGCTCGCGGCATACCGAGCAGACGGTTCGCAACGTGCTGCTGTCCTCGCTTGGCTCATCGCTGCTGCTGGGCGGTTTGCTGGCCTTTTTGTCTCAAGGCAATATCCGGGCGCTCTCCCGCAGCTATCAATCGGCTCTGGCTACGGTGCAGGAGCAGTCCGACGAGATCAAGAAAAGCGAGGAGTGGCTTTCCACTACGCTGCGAAGCATCGGCGACGCCATGATCGCGACCGATGCCAACGGCAAGATCGTTCTTATGAATATGGTTGCCGAGCAGTTGACCGGCTGGCGGCAGGCCGAGGCGCAGGGGAAGTACATCACGACGGTTTTCAACATCATCAACGAAGCATCGCGCGAACAAGTCGTCAGTCCGGTCGAGCGCGTGATGCGCGATGGCGTCATCGTCGGGCTGGCGAACCACACGATTTTGATCGCCAAAGACGGACGCGAGATTCCCATTGACGACAGCAGCGCCCCGATGCGCGACGGCAAAGGCAAACTGACGGGCGTCGTCCTGGTTTTCCGCGACATCACGGAGCGCCATCGCGCCGAAGCCGAGATTTTGCAGGCCAAAGAAGCCGCCGAGGAAGCCAACCACGCCAAAAGCCTGTTCGTCGCCAACATGAGCCACGAGCTGCGGACGCCGCTCAACGCCGTCATCGGGTACAGCGAGATGCTTCAGGAAGAGGCGACGGAACAGGGGCTGGCCGACTTCATCCCCGACCTCGAAAAAATCAACGGGGCCGGACGGCATTTGCTCTCGCTCATCAACGACGTTTTAGACCTGTCGAAGATCGAAGCGGGCAAAATGGAACTTTTCCTCGAAGCCTTCGACGTCGGGCCGGTAGTGGAAGAGGTCATCACGACCGCCAGGCCGCTTGCCGATAAGAACCACAACCGGCTCGAAGTCCGCTGCCCGCCCGACGTAGGCGTGATGCGCGCCGACCTGACCAAACTGCGGCAAAGCCTGTTCAACCTGCTGTCCAACGCTTCGAAATTTACGCAGGACGGCGTAATTACGCTTGAAGTCGCGCGGAGCGTGCAGAACGGACGCGACGAAATCACGTTCGCGGTCAGGGATACCGGAATCGGCATGACCGAAGAGCAGGTCGGCCATCTTTTTCAGGTGTTTCGGCAGGCCGACGCCTCCACGACGCGCAAGTTCGGCGGAACCGGGCTGGGCCTGGCGATCACGCGCCACTTCTGCGAGATGATGGACGGCAGCGTGGATGTCGCCAGTGAACCCGGCAAAGGCTCGACCTTCACCCTGCGCCTGCCCGCCCTCGTCGCCGATCCGAAAGACGCGCCCGCTCCCGACGATCCCGCCGAGACGGAAAGCCCCCTCGCACGGGAAAACATTGTCCTCGTCATTGACGATGATACCGCCGCGCGCGACCTGATGGCCCGCTTCCTGCGTAAAGAAGGCTATCGTGTCGAACTGGCGGGGAGCGGCGAGGAAGGCTTGCGCCTGGCGAGAACGCTCCGCCCGACCACGATCACGCTCGACGTGATGATGCCAAGCATGGACGGGTGGGCTGTGTTGAGCGCGCTCAAAGCCGACCCGATCACGACCGATATTCCCGTTATCATGCTGACGATGGTGGATAACAAGAGTCTGGGCTTCGCGCTGGGCGCGGCGGATTACATGACGAAGCCGGTCAACCGCGAACGGCTGTCCTCCATTCTCAAGCGTCATGCCTGCATCACGCCGCCCTGTCGCGTCTTGCTGGTGGAAGATGATACCGTGACCCGGCAGATGATGCGCGCGATGCTGGAGCGCGAGGGCTGGGAAGTCGCCGAGGCGGAAAACGGGCAGGTCGGGCTGACGCGCCTGGCCGAGCAGACGCCGCAGTTGATTTTGCTCGACTTGATGATGCCGGAAATGGACGGCTTCGAGTTCGCCGCCCGCCTGCATCAAAACCCCGATTGGCGCAAAGTCCCCATCGTGGTGCTGACGGCCAAAGACATTACGGAAGAAGATCGCAGGCGATTGAACGGATACGTGGGAAATATCGTCCAAAAAGGAATGGTCAGCCGCGAAGCCCTGCTGGATCAAGTGCGCGACCTGGTCGCCACCTGCGCCGCGCCCTGACGCGCCCGCGAGGGCAGGTTCGCAATGAGGCGACGAATGAATTTTCTCGCTGAGGGCGTTCCGTCGCCCGCCAGTTGAAACCGGGCGGTCATCACAGGGTTAAAACCTACGAGTGTCGAAAGTTCGCGGATCGTGACGGGCGGCGAAGAAATTCATTTCGTCGCGTTCCGTCGTTGCGAAATTTATTTCGTCGCGGAAAATTACGGAAAGACGCTGCCGGAGCGCTGGACGCTGGAAGAGAAAATGAAACGGAATGCCTAAAATACTTCTTGTAGAAGACAATGAGGACAACCGCGATATGCTCTCGCGCCGGTTGCAGCGCAAGGGTTAC
>JBBRNU010000637.1:0-2955 GCA_038230115.1 Chthonomonadales bacterium
GCGGGTATCACATCGGCCAAAACGCGGTTCAGGGTCTGCTTGGATTCGCGTACCTTCTGGCCTTCATCACGATCTGGCGCGGCTTTCATCGGGCGGGATTGGTAGCGCAGTGGCTGAACGCGGCGCGGCCCGCGCCGGGCGCAACCGTCGTGCGGCGGCTGACCTGGGCGACGACCGCGCGCTATCTCGCCGAGCCGTTCGTCGTCACTATCGGCTTCTATCTCGCCTGCTGTCTGGTCGCGCGGACAGCCCCGTTCTCGCTGCCGCTCTTGACCCTGATGGGCAAAATGGCGGTGATCGGCCTGGGCGGAATGCTGCTCAACTTCGGAGCGCGGCGCGTTTTTGGCGCGAACGCCAGCCTGCTTGGCATGGCGCTGACGATGCTCTGGGCCTATGGCTGGCTGATAAAATCGCAGCCGCAAGCCTATCCGCTTTTCCTGTTCAGCCCGACTGCCGGTCTGATCAGCCTCGGCCCGCTCCGTTTGCTGGCAACCCTGTTCAACTTAGCCAACGGCGCGGACAGCGGGTCCCACACACGAATCATTCTGGGCCAGCTGCTGCCCGCGTGGTGGAAATGGGGCGTGGACGGGGCTTTGCTGGGCGGACTGCTGTCGACGGGAGTCTGGTTCGCCTCGATGCGCGTTCGTAGGACGGCGGGCGAAGCCGACACGCCGACGCTCGACCCGGCAATCGTTGGCGAAGAGCCGTTCGCCGACGCGGTGGTTTCGAGTCAGGAGAAGAGCGCGCGGCTGGAAACGCCCCTCGCGCTGGAACTCATCAAGCGCGTGCAGCGCGTCAGTGATAATGCGGTTGCGATCCGCGAGCTGCGCGCCCGACTGCGCGGCAAACTCTCGCCCCGCCTGCTCCAAAGCGCGTTCGGCCTGTACCTGATCTTGACGGTCGCGGGCGTGACGCTGCCGCTGATTCCGCACACGCTGATGGGCGGAGCGGCAAGGGCGCTGTTCGGAACCGCGACGGATGCGGGCGCGCAAACGCTGGCCGAAATCCTGTGCGCGTTTTACGCCGGGCTGATCGTCATGGCCTTCCCGATTGGCCTGAACACGCTGCTATCGTTCGCCGTAGAGCGCGAGAAATCCACGCTTGGGTTTTTGTTGATGACGCCGATGCGGGCGCGTTCGATTGTGGCGGGCAAAGCGGTCGGGCTGCTGGCGTCGGGCGGGCTGGCGGGCCTGACGGTCGCCGTCTGGACGTTCGCCCTCTCCGTCGCCCTGCTGCCCGCGTTCGGACTTCAGCCGCTCGTCGTCTGGTTCGAGGCGGTTGTCACGGCGACGGTTCTGATGGCAACGGTTGGTATGGGACTGCTGGCCTTCGCGAGCCTGTTCCCGCGTCTGGTCACGGTGGCGAGCGCGGGCGTTCTCGGCATGGTCGTGTTCCAGGTGGGCGTTCAGGGAACGGTTCACACTTCGCGCTACTGGGGGCCAATGCTCATGAATATCATCGCGGTGACGAACCTGAGCGGGTACGGAATGTGGCTGTCCAGTCTGGGCGCGTGCGTGGCGCTGACCGGCCTGACGACCCTGCTGGCGACGTGGGGCGTGCGGCGAATGCGGAAGGGCGACATCGCGTTCGCCGCCTCGAAACGGGAAAACTGAACGTGCGTATTGGCAAGGCGGGCGGGACGTGGCGGTTCGCGAAGCAGGGAGCGCGGTACGGCGCAAGGCGTGGGGCGCGGCATAACGCGCTCTTCCATTCGCAACCGTTCGCGGTCTGGCGGTTTCTCGGGTTCCTCTTCCTTGTTATCGGCGCGGGGCGGGCGAAGGCCACGCATCGCGCCGACTTCTTCGACGTGAGCAAGCGACCGACCATCGTCTTTCATAAGGGCGGCATGACGTGGACGCTGCGAAATCAGGCAGTGGAGCGCACGGTTCGCTTCGACGCCAAAGCGGGCGCGCTGACCCCGGTTTCGTTTCGCGACCTGCGGCACGGGCATGACCTGCATTCTCTGGCAGCGTCGGAAGCCACGTTCGCCTTTCAAAGCGCCCTCATGGAGCCGCCGAAACCTTTGTTCGGCTGGCGGCGGCTCACGGTCGAGCCGCCGACCAACTGGCGCGCGTCCGCTTTCGACGACGCGGGATGGCAGCCGGTCACGCTTCCGCTGACGCGGCCCAAGCCGGACTCGGAAAGTAAAACCTGGTGGCTGCGCGCCGCCATTCCCGCCGACCGCATGACGCCCGGCCACGCCTACGCCCTGCTCTTCGACCATGCCCTGACCGGGAACGCCGAAGTGTACTTCGACGGCGTTCTGGCGGCGAAAATCGGGCCTTCCGAGGCGCTCCAGGCAAACTTCGCGCAGATAGATTTGACGCCGCAAACCCGCGTCGTCGCCCTCAAGTTGACCGGGGGCGAGCGGACGTTCGGGGTCGGCAACCCGGTCAGCGTCGCCGAAGTCGGCAGCGCGCCGCCCAATCTGGACTTGACCGGCGATTGGAAATACCTGATTCACACGATCAACGCGGGCGAGGAAGGCAGCCAGATTCTGACGATCACGCTGACCGGTTTGAACCGCTACGACGGCTTCGATCTGGACGTGAGCTACCAGATTTATCCTGGCGAAGAGCCGACGATCGCCAAGTGGTTCGCATTCAACAGCCATCGCCAGACCCGCTTTCTCATCGAGCAGGTCACGTATGACCGGTGGGCTATGCCCGGCGCGCATTGCGAAACACAGGCTTTTGCGGGAACCGGGTTTGCGGCCTCCGACGTCGGCAGTCGCGCGGGAATTCTGACGGCAGTCGTCTCGCCGCTGGGCGCAAGCGAGCGCGGCGCGAAAGACGGGGCGCGCATCGCATCCTCCGCGCCAATCGGCGCTATCGAATCCGCGCCGGAAGGACAGATCGTCGCGCCCACGCTGCGCCCTTATTATCAGATCAAGCCGACCACGCCGCAGACCCTGCCCAAATCGCTGACCGCCTGTTATCACGGCCCGCCCGCGAC
>JBBRNU010000638.1:0-2947 GCA_038230115.1 Chthonomonadales bacterium
AACGCGGCGGGCGGTGGCGCGACGCCGTTGCTCGCAAGGGCGGGTGAACTGGCGGAGGGAGAGGACGCGGCAGGCGCAAGCGCGGACGGAGCGGACGCAAGGGAGGGCGAAGCGTAAGCGGACGCAATCGGCGCGTTTGTCGGGTTCGCCCCGGCCAGCCCCGGCCCCTGCGCGAGGACGTCGAGAAGTTCGCGGGCCGCCACGCGATACTGCCACAACTCGCCATACAGCGCCGTATCTTCCACGGCTTTGGCGGTTTGCAGCAGGCGGGTCAGACGGTCGTAGGCGGCCTGTAAAAAGTCGCGGCGCTGCGCGGCATGTTCGGCAAGACGGCCCTGCACCTGCGCGCAATACGCATCGAACGCTTCCACGGAACGAAAGGGCGATACCGCAGTTCCATTAGTTCCACTCGGAGTTCCATTAACCGCATTGGGGGCATTGGCCCCATTAGGGGCGGGCGCATTGACGGTAAAACGGCTTTGATTAGGAATGACATCTGAATCGGGCATAGTTCACCGGCTCCTCAATATTATTTAGTTTGGCGTTCATAAAGGCGTATCCCATAGGGTTTGCAATTGACGAAACGTCAGGCTCTTCACATGGCCGTCGGCATGAAGCGTATTGAACCGGCGGGCGCGCAGCGCGTCGCTATTTTTCTCCCATTGCGCCACGCCAATGCTGTTGTCGCTCGGCCCGCCGCCATGCCAAAGCCCGGAACCATCCATATATACGTTCACGCGCGCCGGTTCGGTAAAGCTGTCCTCGCTCCGGCGCAGGGCCGCAATTTCCGTGCGATAGAGATAGCTGGTTCCGTACTTTCCATAGCAGGTCGGAGCGGCGTTCAGTTCCCAACCGGTGAAATCCTCGATGCCGACGCCCGTGTCGCTCGGACAGTGAAAAATCTCCCGCGATTTCGCATACGGCTGCAAGACGATATGCAGCCAGGGGAGAACGGGAATCTCCGCCTTGAAAGCGGGCAGGCTGTCCCAGATTTGCGGCGTATCTCGGTCGGCGGGGTCAACCGCGCAGGGATACGCGCCGTCGTAATCCTGCGCGTACATCGAAAACGCCAGCCCCGCCTGGCGCAGATTGCTGACGCAGGCGGTTTCACGGGCCTTGCCGCGCGCCTGCGCGAAGACCGGAAACAGCAGGGCGGCCAAAATCGCGACAATTGCGATGACAACGAGCAGTTCGATCAGCGTGAAAGCGGCGCGTCGGCGTGACTGGGGGGGCATGACTTCCTTCTTTCGCGCTTTCGCGACCTTGTGCGCTTTGGCAGCGTTTCGCAGGGCGCGCGAGGCCGGACGGGGGAATTCGGCGCGGACGACCTGACTGAGAACCTGAAGTTCCGATGATATTCGCGGTCGTGACCTCAAACTCCTGCTCGGTCACACAAATTTTAAAAAATTTTAAGGTAACCGCACAAGGAGTCTGGGGGCTGCATAGTCAATTGCCAATGCGGGGAGCAAGCGTGGCGGCAAGCGAAAAAAAAATCAAAATCAACTCCGGGCCGGGTCGAAGGCGAATCGCGCTGCATCCGCGCCCTGTCTCGTCTTCGGTAGTCCCGCTTGCGCCGCGAGGTTCACGATGGAGGCGACCGGCGTGGCGGTCGCTGGCGAGCGGGCTGGCGCGGCGGGCGGGCGTGGGGCGGGCGGGCGGACAGGGCTTTGCCGACAATCCGGCATATCATGAAGCGCGCGGCCCGATCCCGATCCGCGACGCGCGCCCCTACAACCTGCTCTTTTTGCAGTTTCCGCCGGAAAGCCCGGTTGTTCTGACGCCGCGCGCCAATGGCTTTGGCCTTCAGCTCGACCTCATCAATAACCTGCTCCGGCCCCGTCCGCGTCAGGGCGCGACCGTCATTGAAGACAACGAAATGCAGCGGCTCGCCTTTTCGTGGCGGCGCGGCATCGGGCGGGGCGTGGAAGTCAGCGTGACGGTTCCCGTTTTGTGGCGCAACGGGGGCGCGCTGGACGGCATTTTGAGCAAGTGGCATCGTTTTTTCGGGTTTTCCACCACGCTGCCGGACGACCCCGGCGGGCGCGACTCGCGCTCCGAATATCAGAGCCGCCTGTTTCTGGCGGACGCGCAGGGCAACGTACTGATCCGGCAGGGCAATGCGTTCGGGCTGGGGGAAACGCGCGTCATTTTGAAGCACGGTCTGACGGGCCGCAGCCGGCGTTTCGGTCTGGCGGCGCGTCTGGGCCTGAAACTGCCGACCGGCAACCCGGTTCTGCTGCTGGGCAGCGGCAGTTTCGACCTGGGATTGTCGCTCGACGCGCGCTATACGTTGGGCCGTAAAATTATTGCGTATGCCAACTTCGGCGGGGTTCTGATGGGCCGGGCGACCTATGCGCCGGGGGCGCGGCCCACGATGCTGCAAACCTTCGTCGGCCTGGAATACCGCCCCAACAATCGCGACAGTTTTTTGTTTCAGATTGACGGCAATGGCCTGGCGCTGCGAACCGGAAACGCTTTCGCGGACGGCAGTCAGGTCACGGCCACGTTCGGCTACAAGCGTGTGCTGGATCGGCATCTGGTGGGGTTCGCGTCGTTTTCCGAAAACGGCGACATCAGCAATTACTCGCTGCCCCAACTCAGTAATATCGGGCCGGACATCACATTTTCCACCGGCCTGGAATGGCATCCCTGATCGAGCCGCCAACGTCCGACGGGGCGATAGGCGTTCCAAAAACGTCAAAACGCCCGGCTCTTCCACAGGGAAAAGGCCGGGCGTTTTGACACTTCAATCGGTAAACGAAACCACACTCCCGAACAAGGATTCGAACCTCAATCTACAGAGTCAGAGTCTGGCGTGCTACCATTGCACCATTCGGGAACATACCGGCGCGTCGAAAACGGGCGTTCATCGCGGGCATAGTATACCGGACAGCAGGCGGTTTGTCAAGCGCGATTGACCCGGCTGCGGTAATCCAGACTCTCAAAG
>JBBRNU010000639.1:0-2935 GCA_038230115.1 Chthonomonadales bacterium
CCAGGCTCGCCAATCGTCACCAGCAGGTTGCCCTTGGCGTCGGTCGTCGGCGCGTAGCCCAGGGCGCGCGTTTGCTCGGCCAGCCAGTCCCGCACCGCGCGTTCCTCGCCCGGCGGCCCGTAGCGCGTCGTCAGTTCTCGTATCCATTCGGTTGTCTGGCGCGCAGTCTCGTTATGGTTCGGCATATTTTGATTGCCCTCAGAAAGTGATTGGAGTCTGTGCAGCCGGGTCTTTTATAGCCCCGGCAGGAAAGCGCGCCTGCGCCGGGCCTATAAAAGACCCGGCAGGGAGGCAAACAAGTTTGCCAACCGTCCTCGCGGACGGGACACGGAGAACGCTTGAACGTTTCGCCATCCGAGCGAATGCGACATTTTGCCGCGAAGGTTTCTGTGTCGTCTCTGTGCCTCTGGGTCTCGGTGGTTCAAACCCTGACGCAGCGCCACCGCAACGCACTAACATTCCGGCGCGAGGGTATTTGCGTCCGTGAGGACGCCCAGCGAAGCGCGCGAAGCCTCCGTGCCGGGTCTTTTATAGGCCCGCACAAAGCCCCGGCTTGCCTGTTCGCGGGCCGGGGAAGAAAACCCTTCCGACGCGCGGCAGGAACCGGCGTCGGCTTGACTTTTTCGCGCGAACGGGCTATATTCGGGCCAGGAAATCAGGCCAAAAGGAGAATCAGGATGCCGAAACAGCCGGTGGCGCTGGAAGATTTATTGCGGTTTCAACTGGCGGGCGACACGCAGATCGCGCCGGATGGCCGTCAGGTCGTCTTTACCCTGAAGCGGACAGACGCCGAAAAGAACAAATATTTCACGCGCCTGCATCGCGGCGACCTCATGGGCGGGCCGTCGCGCACGTTCACGGGCGACGGGCATAACGACGGCCTGCCGCGCTGGTCGCCGGACGGCGGGCAAATCGCTTTCGTTTCCGACCGCGACAAACCGGGCGCGCAGATTTATCTCCTTCCCGCCGACGGCGGCGAGGCGCAGAAACTGACTACGCTGGAAGAAGGCGGCATTACCGAACTCTGCTGGTCACCGGACGGCGCGCAGATTGCGTTCGCTTACCGCGCGACCCCGGAAGCGTATCGCGAAAAAGCCAAAAAGGAGCGCGAGGAGAAGGGGTTCAGCCCGCCTGTGCGCGTGCATCGCAAACTGACGTACCGGCTCGATGCGTTCGGGTATTACGACGACAGTTTCGCGCAGGTCTGGGTCGTTGACGCCCAATCCGGCGCGGCCCGGCAGTTGACCGACGCGCCGAACACGCACCACTCGCTCGCCTGGTCGCCCGATTCGCAGACCCTCGCGTTCATTGCCAACCGGCGCGACGACAACGACCTGAGCGAGCAGCGCGACGACCTTTACAAAATTTCGGTCGCAGCGGGCGACGCAAAAGCGGAAGCGGGCGCGACATCGGAGCCGGAGCAAATCGCCGCGCCGGACGGCCCCAAAGTCGGGCTGGCCTGGTCGCCGGACGGTCAATGGCTCGCTTATGCCGGGCATACGCACCCGGATGACACGTGGGGCGGCTACAACGACCGCGTTCTTGTCATTCCCGCAACCGGCGCGTCGGAAGCCCGCGACCTGACCGGCGCTTCCGACATGAGCGTGGGCTATCTCACGCTTTCGGATTCGCATGAGGCGGGCGGCGGCAGCCTGATTCAATGGTCGCCCGACAGCGCGACGCTGTATTTCCCCCTGAGCGCGCACGGGGCGACGCGCCTGGTTTCGGCTCCGCTGCGGGGCGGAAATTTGACGGCCCTGACCCCGGACAATCATGAGATGGGCGCGTTCAGCGTCAGCCGGGACGGTCGCGCCTTCGGCATTCTTCTGGGCAATGCAACGGAACTGTACGACGCTTACATCGGCGAGGCTGGCGCGAGCGGAACGGGCGGCGCGGCGAACGGGGCGTCGGAATTGAAATTGCGGCGGGTCAGTCAGGTCAATCAAGCCCTGCTGAACAGCGTTCTGCTGCAAATGCCCGAAGAAACGTGGCTCGACAGCGGGGAGGGCGCGCGGGTGCAAACGTGGCTGCTGCGCCCGCCGGACTTCGACGCCAATGCCGCGCGCCAGTATCCGGCCATCGTGTACGTGCATGGCGGCCCGGCGATGCAATACGGCGGGCAGGCCGCGCCGTTCCACGAGCTGCAATGGCTGGCGGCGCAGGGCTATGTCGTCCTGTTTTCCAACCCGCGCGGCAGCAAAGGCTACGGCGAGGCGCACACGTCGGCGATCAAGGGCGATTGGGGCAACCGCGATTGGACGGATATTCAGGCGGTCGCGGATTACGGCGCGGCCCTGCCCTACGTGAACGCCGACAAAATGGCGATCATGGGCGGCAGCTACGGCGGTTACATGACGGCGTGGGCGGTCGGGCATACGGATCGGTTCGCCTGCGGGATCGCCGACCGGCTGGTCGGGAATCTGCACAGCATGGCGGGAACGACGGATTTCGCGTTCCTGCATGGCCGCCACTGGAAGGGAAATGCCTGGAGCGACCCCGCCGATTTATGGCGCGACTCGCCGCTCGCGTATGCCGGAAACATTCACACGCCGCTCTTGATTATCCACTCCGATGGCGATCTGCGCTGTCCGGTCAGTCAGGCGGAGGAGCTGTTCGCCGCCCTGCGGGAACAGCGCAAAGTCGTGGAGTTCGTGCGCTACCCGGCCAATTCCAGTCACGGGATGTCGCGCAACGGCCCGCCCGACCTGCGTCTCGACCGCCTCCGCCGCAACCTGGAGTGGCTCAACCGCTATTTGCAGTAGACAACGCTCCGTCGCGAAAAGCGAATTCGCCCGTCCAAAAATTATGCCGCCTGTTCCAAAACAAGCGTTGAAGCTTGGGCGGCAGGACGCCTTTTACAAATCCTTTGGCTCGACAACGCTGATCTCGACAAAGCGGCGGAAGTGGCTGGCATTGGCGGTGAGAACGCGGGTGA
>JBBRNU010000640.1:0-2927 GCA_038230115.1 Chthonomonadales bacterium
ATGAGCAGACTACCGCCCGGACGAAGGACGCGCTGAATTTCGCGCGCCATCGGGTCCCAGTCAAGATACCGCCACGACAGCATGGAGACCACGACATCCACGCTGGCATCAGGCAGGGGCAGGCGCGGCCCGTCAATCCGGCGCATTTCCAGGTTCGATTCGCCCATTGCGCGGCGCTGGGCCAGGTCAATCATGCGGGCGGAAGCGTCCACCCCGACGCCGTGACGCAGCAGGGGCGCGAGGGCCGTTAGCAGCGCCCCGTTGCCGCAGCCGATGTCGAGAAGGGCAGGCGGTTCGCTCCGATCATCCATCTGCTGCGTGAGCCACCGCCACTCGTCCTGCCGCACCCGAAAATCTTCAAAGACGGCGTCGTACAAATCGGCAAGGGAGTCGTAGGAGCCGGATTCGGCTTCGGGCTGCGGATCGAAGCGGGTCATTGGCAGCGTCGGCGCGTGAAACCACCGCTTGCGAATCGCGCCGCGCCAGCCCGCCGCCTTGTAGCCGGGAACGGCGACCACGTAAATCGGCGCGTCGTCCCGCGCGGCGTCAATGGGCGCGTAGCGATCAGGCTGTCGCGAGAATGTCGTGTAGCTGGGGCAGCCGTGCGCGACAACGCCATACGTGCGGCTGAAAAAGGGCGCGAACCAGCGCGCGGAGCGGCAGCAATGAAAAAAAGCCTGCGCGTCGGGCGCAAACGGGATTGCAAACTGACGCCATTCGTGGCGGCTCATCTGTTCCGGGTAGCGCCGCGTCCCGAACATCGGGCCGTACAATCCGCTATGCCCGATGAAATGCAGTTCACGGATTGGCCCGGCCCCGTCTTCTTCAGCGGCTTGCATAAGAGTCTGCTGAAATGCGGCTTTGGTCTCGGTCGGACAACAGCGCATGTCCGCGTCGGGAAATTCCTGTCGCTTGCGGTCGGCAAGTTGCCGGGCGGCGCGCTGCATTTCGCGCCCACCCTCCCGGTACTGCGTGGTATAGCAAATCAGAACAACCTCACGCGCCGCTGTTTTCATGGAAGGGTTGGGCTTTCTGGAAGGGACGAACGGGGTGGAAAGAAGCGGGAACCAGCGTAATCGGCTGCATAACCGGCGTGACGCCAAAAACGCGCGCGGCCCGCTGCATTGCGTCGGGGTCGCCGGTGGTGTAGAAACGAGACGCGCCCACGCCGGGTTTGCGGGGCGGCAGTTCCGTTTGCATAAGCCGCCACGCCTCCTGCGCCGGGTCGAGCAAGTCTGCGCCGGGTAGCAGGTCGCGGATGACCGCCTGCAAAACAACATAGTGGGTACACGCCAGAACCAGCAGGTCAACGTCATGCAGCGGGCGCACAATACGCGCTAAGGTTTCGCGGGTTTCCGGCGCGTCGGCCCGCCCCCGCTCGATCAGGCCGGAAAGCGGCTGGGCGACCCGCTGTTTCACGACGAAACCGCGCTGTCGCAGCGGGTGGGCATAGGCCTGGGAATGCACGGTTCGCGCCCCGCCGATGACGCCAACCGCGCCGGGCGGTCGCGTCGGAATTGCGGATAGGGCGGGCGCGATCACCCCCGTCGCGCGAACGCCCGGCACGCACACGCGCGGCAGGACGGAACTGGCGGCGTTGCAGGCCACGACGACGCGCGCGACGCCCAGACTGCGGAACGTATTCAGCACGTCCCGGAGGCGCGCGGCCAGTTCCGTCGCCGAAAGTTCGCCGTAGGGGGCGCTGCCCTGATCGCCGATGTAAACGGTGTCCAGATCAGGCCGAGCAGCGCGCACGAGGTTATAAAACCCCAGACCGCCAATACCCCAGTCACAGATGCCAAGCGCGGTTTCCATCTTCATAGCAAACGTGACGTAAACCCCCCGGCGCTGGTTTCACGCTGTTGTCAAACGCTGACGCTTTTTGCCCTGATGACGCTTTCGGCGCGTTTGCACGGCGGCTTGCCAAAAAGCGCCGCTTTCCAAACTCGCTTCGGCGGGCGGCGGGGCGCAAATTCAATGCCACGCCATGCTGAAAACCCGGCAGGATTTCCCGAGGCGGATGGCAAAATTATAGCCCGGATACGCTTGCGCGCACCGGGCTTCAGCAGGCGAACAGGACGGTTATCCTGTTCATGACCATTGATGCAATTTCAAGTTGACACTGAGGCCCGCTCGAAATCACGGCAAGGCTAAAACAGGCTAGGCCGCCTGCCCACCTCGTTGACTAAAATCCATGCTAGTCACCACCTCCTTCTTTGTCTGCCCCTATTATCGCAGGAAATGAAGGACGTGTCAAGGGCGTCCCCATTATTTTTTCACGCAAAGGAGGGCCGCGCTTTGGAACTGCGAACCCTGACGGAAAACGACGCCGACGCCGATTTCTACCTGTCCTCGCAGGCGTTCGCGTATGGCGAGCGCGACATGACCTACTTTCGCTCGCCGCGCCGCCTGCCCCGCGTCTCCTACGGCGTGTGGGACGAACACGGGCTGCAAGCCAAAGTCGCCGTGATCCCCTTTCAGACCCATTTCGGCCCCGACGCGGCGCTGGCGAACGGCGGCATCGCGAGCGTGGTCTGCCTGCCCGCCAGCCGGGGGCGCGGCTATGCCGGAGCCTGCCTGCGCTACACGCTCGAACGAATGCGCGAGGCCGGACAGCCGGTTTCCACCCTCTATCCGTTCAGCTGGGACTACTATCGGCGGTTCGGCTGGGAGTGGGTCGGCGTCAACCGTGTGTACTCGGTTCCCTCCCGCCTCTTCCGCGCCGACCCGGAAACCGAGTTCGTGCGCGCCGTCACCCTCGATGACCGGGCGCGTGTCCGTGACGTGTATACGCGGTTCGCCAAACGGTATCGCGGCCTGAACGACCGGCTTCCCATCCACTGGGAAACGATCCTCGACGACGGCGACAAAGAATTCACCTATTCTTACCTGTACGAGCGGGACGGCAGCGCCGAGGGCTACCTGAC
>JBBRNU010000641.1:0-2921 GCA_038230115.1 Chthonomonadales bacterium
CAGACGGCGGGCGCGGACGGCGTTTTTTTGCCGCCGCCGATTTACTATCCCGCCGACGAGGGCGCGATTGTCGCCTGGTACGCGCACGCCGCCCGCGCGACAACGCTGCCGGTCTTCGCGTACAACATCCCGCAGTACGCCGCCAACGAGGTGTCCTTTGGCGCGCTGGAAACGCTGTTCGGGCAAGGGCTGCTGGCAGGCGTGAA
Organism: Chthonomonadales bacterium; assembly: GCA_038230115.1. Lineage (GTDB taxonomy): Bacteria > Armatimonadota > Chthonomonadetes > Chthonomonadales > Chthonomonadaceae > JBBRNU01. The sequence goes on from JBBRNU010000641.1 coordinate 207, forward strand.
GGATTCGACGGGCAAGGCCGAGCGGGTGGGCGAGTTGGTGCGACAGTTCGGGGCGAAGGCGGTCGTGTTCGCGGCCAGCGACGGGTTCGCGTCCGAGGGGCGGCAATTGGGCGCGGACGGCTTCATTTCGGCGATTGCCAACGTCACGCCCCGGCTCTTTCGCAATCTGTGGGACGGCGACGACGGTCTGCAGGCTCGTGTCAACGCGCTGCGAACGGCCCTGAAACAGGTCGGCTCGATTGCCGCGCTCAAGTATCTGCTCGGTCGGCAGGGCTTTGCGTTCGGCCCGGCCCGCCTGCCCTTCGCCGCGCTCACCGACGCCCAGCGCGCCCGCCTGGACGCCTTAGAAATCGGCTGACATCGAAACGGGTGGACGAAATAGAATCGAGCGATAGGGGGTTGAAGAACGGGATTGAACCCCCGTTCTGAAATGTGGCGACCGGGCATGAATGCCCGTTCTGAAATGCAAAGCCCGCCTGCGCGGGCTTAATCCGCAATGCCGATGCGCCGGGGCAAGGTTCTTCCCCTGCCCGCGAAGGCAAACCTAACGCCCTTGCTCCCTTCTCCCATGCAGGGAGAAGGGCCGGGGATGAGGGTAGACCCAACAGTTTCTTCAACTCCGCCGCTCTCGTTTCCCTCGCCTTGCCTAAGGAGAGGGGCCAGGGGTGAGGTGAACCGTCTTCAGAAAAAATAGGTTTGCTACATCGCGGGCGGCGGCGGTTGGAGGAGCAGGTCGTCGAGGGTGGCGAGGGCGTCGGCGGGCGCGGTCATCGCCTTCTGATTTTCCAGCCGGATTTGCTCGAAAACCTCTTTGCGGTGAACCGTGACGGTGCGCGGGGCGCGGATGCCCAGGCGAACCTGCTCGCCGCGCACTTCCAGAACGGTGATTTCGATTTCGTTGCCGACCATGATGCTTTGATCGGGTTTTCGGGTCAAGACTAGCATTGCGACAGCCCTCCATGGCAAGCGAATGCACACGCGCTTTTCGATTTTTGGGTTACGTCCGTGTTGACGATTCAGGGCGAAGACACCTGATACGGCTATCTTCGGCAGGTTGCATTCCGTTCTTCAGGGCCATTTTGCGCCCGCGTCAAATTTTATTTTGACGCGGGCGCATTGTATGCATGGGCGAACCGAATGGCCCGCGCTTTGCGGTCGCCTCATTCTGAAAGCCCGGCATTTCATGACCGCTCAGGCGGCCTGCGAAGCGCGGGGACTTGATTTTCGGTCGGCAACTCTAGCTGCGTCCTGCGCTTTGTTCGCGTTCCGGGCGGGCGCGAAAGGCGTGCGGGCCATTTCCTCCACTACACTATGGCGCGTCGTGTACCCCTCGTCTTGAATAATGACCTGCCGGCCCTGACGGGTCAGACCGTTGATGACAAGCGGGCCGAGCAGATTGGCGGTCATGGCGCGCGGATCGTGCGGCGGAACCGTGACGACCGCGAAGATCAGCGTCGGCGTGTCCGTTGTCAAGGCCAGCGAGCGCGCGTCCGAATCGCTGATGGTTGGAGCGTAATCGGCCCGGAACTCGTTCGGCTCGATGACCGGGAAGGCGACCGCTGGCTCTTCCAGCGATTGGAGCCAGCGGAAGGCGCTGTTTTCGGCATGGCGCACGACGAGGAAGCGCTGGCACGTTTCGAAGCCGATGAGACCGTCGGGAAACGTAATGATCAGGTCGGGATCGGCTTCCAGCGTTCCAAAGCGCGCCGTCTGGATGAGCAGCGGCGCGTTTTCGGCGGGCGGCGGAAACAACGGGCGCGGGGCGCGCGAAAGCGCGGTCTGGCAGGCCGCGTCGCGCAGAGTATCGGGCATTTTTTTGTCTAAAATCATTGCCATCAGGCGTCTCGCTTTTTGTTCAATAACTCAAATTGTCGCCGAGGGGCGCGGCGAACGGGAAGGAATGCCCGTTCGTACGGTCAGAAAGCCTACCGCAGGAAGTCCAGCAGGCTGTTCTGGAACGAGCGCGAAGTCGCCTGCAGCGCGGCCTGATACGCGGTTTGGGCGGTTTGCAGCTCTACGACCGCTTTGGGAATGTCCGTGTCTTCGATGTCGGAAACGAATTTGGTGAAATTCACCTTGCTCAGCTCGTTGCGCTGCTTGGTCAGATCAATGCGCTGCACTTTGGCCCCGATGTCGGCCCGCGCCGCCAGGACGTTGTTGATCTGCGTGTCGAGGGCGGCCAGGTCGTCGCGCGAAACCTCGCCGCTTGCCCCGAACGCGATGTCGTCGCGCAGCTTGCCCAGCACGGACGTGACCGGCGGCGGGCCAGGACTGGTTTGCTGCACCAGGGGCGAAAGGATCGCGTCGCCCGCCACGTTCGCTTTGAGCGCCTCGCCCCGTCCCACGTCGAGCGTGATGTCGCCGTCGCCGGTCGAGGCCGATCCGCCCACGTATTTGAAGCCGTCGCCCGCGCCCTGAAACGGCTTGTCCGTCGTGCGCTGCCCGCCAAAAACGTAGCGCGTGCCGTAACTTGTGTTGCCGATGTTGCCGATCTGCGTGATGATGTTTTGAATCTGCCCGGCGAGCGCCTGGCGGGTCTCCGCGCTGGTGTTGTCGCTCGCGCCCTGCACGGCCAGACTGCGCGCCTGCCGCAGCAAGTCCGTCACGCTGCTGAGCGAGGTTTCGCTGGTGCTGAGAAACCCTTTCGCCTGATCGAGGGTGCGGTTGAACTGGTCAATCTGCCCCAGGCTCTGGCGAAAATCCAGCGTCTGCGCC
>JBBRNU010000642.1:0-2920 GCA_038230115.1 Chthonomonadales bacterium
AGACCGCCCGCCGTCGGCATGTGCGCGCCCAGCGGACGCGCGTCGCGGGCGAGCGTGGGACGGGGCGCCGCCGAGCCGCCGCTGGAAGCAGACGGAAGCGAAGACGCCGTGACGCCAGAAGGCAGGTCGGACGACGAAAACGACGCGCCCGACGGTTCGGCGGCGGCAATAGAAGCGGGGAAATTGGGATCGGGAGGAAAGTCGGGCATGATGGTTACGGGTCGGCTTTCGGCGGGTCGCCCGGCGCAGAAATCGCAGAAACCGGCGCGGAATGGGCGGGCGGCGAGGCGCTGACCTGCCCGTACAATCCCGCCGCAAGCGCGTCGCTCAGGGCTTCGGGCGAGATGCGAACGCCTCGGATTTGCTTCTGCGTGATGTTGCGAAGCGCTTCTATGACCCCTTTGTCCGAAGGGCGGCGCAGCCCGACAATGAGCGTGTCGCCCTGCACGGCCAGCCCCACCGCGCCATAAGCCCGCGCGACGTGTTCGGGGATCAGGGCGGCGGCGGAAGGGTCAATAATCGCGCCGTCGGCCCAGACCGGAACCTGCCCACGCAGGTCGCGCTCGCCTTCGACGAGGGCTTTGAAGAGGGCGACCTCGGCGATGGGCGCGGTTTCGCGGGCCAGATACAGATGCCAGCCGATGGTTTCGCTGCTGTAGCGTTCCCAGAAAGCGCGGTTGCCCCACGCCCGCGCGTCGCGCAGATTGTCCACGCGGTCGGCGCATTTCACCAGCCGCACCCAGCGGGGCGCGCGAAACAATTCTTTGAAATAATCGGCTTCGCGGCGCGCTTTCGTGTCTTCGGGAACCGGCTCCGGCAGGCGCGGCTTGGTCAGCGTGCAGACTGCGTTGCTCACGTCATGCCCGGCCAACCCGATGATTTCGCGTTCCACGGTCGGGAACGCGCCGGGCGTGCAGTCTTCGAGCGCGTCGTGCAGCAAACAGGCCGACAGCGTCGCCAAATCGGTCTGCCCCCACTCCTCGGCGACAATCCAGGCCACCCGCAGCGGATGCACAATATAGGGGGCGGGAGCGATGCCGACCGCGCTGCGCCTTAACTGCCCCTCATGGACGCGGGCAGCCAGTTCGTAGGCCGCCGTCAGCGGTTCGCGGTCGTCCTCAGCCGCCAGTTGGCGCAGCCAATGCCATAATGCGTTCGGGTCGTTAATCGGTTGGTTGGCGGCGTTCCACATGAGCGGGCTGTCTAATCTTTCTCGATTTCTGGCTTCATTTTAACACGGGAACCGGCCAATGTCAAACCGCCCGCTATTTGCGCTAACAGGACAGCAAAGGCGCGTTCGCCAATAACACATACGGCGCGCACACGCAAAAGATGCGTCTCTTCGCACATGTTGCGTCGCGTGGCGCAGTCCTCTTTTCTGAATAGAAGGGCAGGAATTCGCCCGACGCGCGGCGAACGACCCGTCACAATCCTCGCCGAAACCGGGCGAGAAATGAGGACAAGGGCATGGGGAAACTGACGGGCAAAACGGCGTTCATTACCGGCGCGGGACGCGGCCTGGGGCGCGCTTACGCCCTGCGGCTGGCATCGCTGGGGGCCGACATCGTAATCAATGACATTGCGCTGGACTCGGCCCGCGAGTTCGACGAGGAGCTGTCGGCGGCGACCGTTATGGCGGAATGCGAGGCGCTGGGCGTGCGGGCGTTGGGCGTGGCGGGCGACGTGACGGTGCGCGCCGAAGTCGAACGCTGCATGAACGAGGCGCTGACAACGTTCGGGCGGATTGACATTCTTGTCAACAACACGGGGGGCGTGCTGCGGCCTGCGGAACAGGGGCGCGCGGCGGACGTTTCCGAAGACGACTGGCGCTTCATTATGGACGTGAACCTGACCAGTACGCTTTTTTGCTGTCAGGTCGTCTCGGTTCCGATGCGGCAGCAGCGCGGCGGCAAAATCATCAACGTGTCGTCGCAGGCAGGTTTGCGCGGCAATCCGGGCGGCGACGTCGCGCATTACTGCGTCGCCAAAGCGGGCATCGTGGAGTATACGCGGCTGCTGGCGGCGCAGCTGGGGCCGTACAACATCAACGTGAACTGCATCGCGCCGGGCTTGATTTTGACCTCGCGGGCCAACAAGCAGTTCAACCGCAACAGCCCGGAAAACGTCGCCGCCGCGAGCGCCACGATTCCTCTGCGGCGCGTGGGCGTCCCGGAAGACTGCGCCAAAGTGGTGGAATTTCTCGCCACCGACTTGTCCGATTACGTCACCGGGCAGTGCATTCCGGTTTGCGGCGGGATGGTGCTGTCGCCATCATGATTCCGGTTTGCGGCGGGATGGCGCTGTCGCCATCGTGATTGATTTCTACTGGCCTGGCGAACGGGGTTTCAACTTCGTTCTGATAGGCAAAGCCGGAGGCCGAGAAAGTCGAGGGGTTAAAACCCCCGGCAGGAATTGTGAAACCCGCCTGCGCGGGTTGAATGCCGCCTTGCTCTGAACATGTGAAAACTCTTGGGTCACCCCTCATCCCCGGCCCTTCTCCCTGCATGGGAGAAGGGAGCGAAGGTCGTAACCTGCGCCTTTACGGGAAGGGGAGCGAAGGCATTAGGCGGGCGCGTTGCAGACAGGGAAGAACCTCGCTCTGGCGCATCGGCATTGCAGCCCGCGCAGGCGGGCTTTGCATTTCAGAACGGGGTTTCAATCCCGTTCGACACGCCTATCAAAACGGGCGTTCCTTCTCGTTCCGCCCTCCCATTCGACGGGCGCTTCCTCGACGCGGAAAAATAAATTATGGCCGTAGAAAACCGACTGCCTTTGGCCCTGTGCGCGTACAGCCTGCCCCACGTCATGGGGTATCTGCCGACGCAGGCGGGCGCGCCGCATCCGGCCCCGCTTTCCCCGCTCGCCTTTCTCGACGCCGCGCGCGATCTGGGACTGGCGGGCGCGGAACTGCCCCTGTCCG
>JBBRNU010000643.1:0-2914 GCA_038230115.1 Chthonomonadales bacterium
CCGCTACTGGGGCTTTGTTCCCCGGTTGTGTCGTCCCTATCGTCCGCAGACCAAGGGCAAGGTAGAGAGTGGCATTGGCTACGTTCGCAAGAACTTTCTGTGTGGCAGAAACGCCTCGGCTCTGGACGACCTACGCTCCCAGATGCGGGTATGGGCTGCCGCGGTCGCGAACCGGCGTGTTCATGGAACCACGCACCGCCTTGTCGCTGAGGCTTGGGAGGAAGAGAAGCCCCACCTCCACCCTCTCGCGTCACGATGCGGTTATCCACTTGTCGTCGAGAGCCTGCGGCGTGTCTCGCGGGATGCTTATATCTCCTATCGCGGCAATCGCTACAGCGTCCCGTGGCAGAATGCAGGCAAGGAAGCGCTGGTGCGCGAAGTCGGCGACCAGATTGAGATACTCCGCGACAAAGCCACGCTGGCCGTCCATCTGCGGTGCCGTGGCAACAACCAACTCGTGACGGTGGCGGCTCACCATGCCGACATTCCGTTAGGCCACAAGTCCCAGGGCAAAGCGCGGCTGTCGCTGAAAGTCACGTTGCCGCAAGTGGAAGTGCGCTCCCTTGCCGTGTATGAAGCTCTCCTTACCCCGGAGGAAGCGGCATGAACCAGATACTGCAACGCCTGCGCGGGGCGCTGAGCGCCCTGCAGCTGGCAGAGAGTGACGCGCTGCTGGATATGGATCTGGAAGCGGCGGCCCAACAGGAACGCACCTATGCCGAGTTTCTGTGCCTCCTGCTCGAAACGGAAGTAGAAGCCCGTCGCACGCGTGCTCTCGCGGCCCGAATGCGAATGGCAGGACTGCCCTGTCCCAAGACCCTGGGGCAGTTTGATTTTGCCTTTCAGCCCAGTGTGGATGAACGCCAGGTACGCGAACTCGCGACCCTCCGCTTTGTGTCGGACGCTTCCAACGTCATCTTGCTCGGCCCGCCAGGTGTGGGGAAGACGCATCTGGCGGTCGCGTTGGCGATGGAAGCAATTGCAGGCGGACACAGCGTCTCCTTTGTCACGGCCCATGATCTGGTAACAGATTTAGGACGCGCCGCACGGGAAGGCAAACTGGAAAGCAGGTTGCGCCGCTACTTCAAGCCCAAAGTCCTGGTGGTGGACGAAGTCGGCTATCTTCCCCTTGATGCGGTGGGAGCGACCATTTTCTTCCAGTTGGTATCGGCGCGTTACGAGCGCGGCAGTATTCTCCTGACCTCCAACAAGAGTTATGCCGATTGGGGACAGGTCTTTGGAGAGACAACGATTGCCACCGCGATCCTGGACAGATTGCTGCACCATTCCACGACCATTAACATTCGTGGCGATAGTTACCGGCTCAAAGAAAGGAAAAAAGCCGGATTGCTGTCGGCTCCGGTGAAACCAGCCTAAAGCAAACAAGCAAAAAACAACACCGACGAAGTGGAAAAAATTACCTCGCCGATTCAACAAAATTTACTTCGCCCTTGACACCAGCAGTATATCGCGGAGAAGGCGGGGGTGTTGGCCGAAATCTATACGGACGAAGGCCGTAGTGGAACCAACCTTAAGCGACCGGGTTGGGGAAAACTCTTGCAGGGCGCGCAGGAGAAGCGCTTTGATGCAGTGGTCTGCACGTATATGAGTCGGTTGGGACGCGGTGACACTTGCACGGTCGCTGAGTACCTTCTCAAGGAGCGGGACGTCCGTGTCGAAATGGTCAAGGAGCAGTTCACCGATGATCTGGCGGGCTTCATCAATAAACAGATGACCCGTTTCGTGGATGGCGTGTACGTGGAAAACGTCCGCCAGTGGACGAAGACCAAAATGGAGCAAATGGCGGCGAAAGGGTTTGTCTGCGGAGGCCAGGATCGTTTCGGTTATCGCAAAGAAAGCGTACCCGAAAGCGAATTGGCGTCGCGAGGCGACAAAACCCCTAAACGCCTTGTGCCGGACGAAGAAGAGGCGGCTATCGCACGGCAAGCGTACAAGCAGTTTGCCGCAACCCGTTCGCTTTCGACAGTTCGCGATTATCTAAACCAGGTTACGCTCCAGCGCTGGAACACCGACCGGGTGAAGTATTTGCTGCGAAACGAAGTGTACCTTGGCATTCTCGTGCATGGCGAATGGCGCAACGAAAAGGCCCATGAACCGATTATCGAAAGCGATCTTTGGCACGAGGTCAATGATCTGCTAGACACTAGCAGGCGCGTCTATCCAGCGCGCGTGAAGGATAAATACGCCTTCTACTTGCGCGGTCGCCTGCACTGCCCGTACTGCGGCTGCATTTATACGCCCTACCCTGCCAAAAGCGGCGCGGTCTGCTACTATGCGTGTCTGAGCGGCATGAAAAAGAAAACGCAATGTCCGGTGATGCGAATTAACGCCGCCGCCTTGCACAGCGCCATTTTGAAGGAGATCGAACAGGCGGCCCGCCATGCTACCGTGATGCACCGGCTCATCGCGGAATCGGGCGGTTGGCAGACCGCAAGCGAGGAAATGCAGCGGCAGCGTGGGCAGATGGGCAAGCGCAAACAATTCTTGGACGTGCAAATTGGCAACCTGACCAACGCGATTGCTGCCGGAGGAAACCTGGTTTCGCTGCCCGCGAAACTAAAACAGAGGGAGCAGGATAGGGCGCTTTTGACACGGGAGTTGCAAGGTCTGGAGCGAACGATTCAGCAGGCGACCGTGAAACGGCCAACGGCGGAACAGGTGCAGGCGGTCTGATTGCAGGTAGGGGAACTGTGGACTGAGATGACCGAGACGGAGCGCGAGCAGGTGATGACAAGCCTGGTGCGGAGCGTGAGGTAAAAGAAAAGAACCTCGTGCTTCTGGAATTAACGACAATCCCAGAAGTTCGAGGTTCATTGTTCGAGATAAATAAGAAATGGGAGCGGGGGTCAGACTCGAACTGACGACCTCCGGGTTATGAGCCCGACGAGCTACC
>JBBRNU010000644.1:0-2904 GCA_038230115.1 Chthonomonadales bacterium
GCAGGCCGAAATGAACGGCGGGGACGGAGCGGAACGCTCGAACTCGGTCAGCGCCGCGCCTGTCAATGCCGCTTCCGGCGCGACGATAACGATGCTCGACGTCGCGCAAGTTACCAAGCGGTTCGGCGGGCTGACGGCGGTCGGCGACGTGAATATCAGTCTGCGAAAGGGCGAACTGGTTGGGCTGATCGGGCCGAATGGCGCGGGTAAAACGACGCTGTTCAACCTGCTGACGGGCGTCTACGAGCCGACCGAGGGAACGCTGGAATTCGACGGAGCCAAAATCGCCGGGGATCGCCCGTATCCGAGCCGGCAGCGGATCGCGCGGCTGGTTGGCGACGCGCTTCTCTCTGCGCTCGGCGGGTGGGTCGTAGCGACGATTCTTGCCAGCGTGATGAAGCCGAATGTCGCGACGCCCGCGGACCAGATGTTTCAACTGGGCGTGAAATGGTTCGGCGCGCTGCTTGCGGCAGGCTGCTCGCTCGGCACGGCCCGTCGGCGACGGCGCATTCTGCCGGGTATGAAACCGTTTCAATTCGCGCAGCGCGGCATCTCGCGCACCTTCCAAAACATCCGGCTCTTCGGCGAGTTGACCGTGTTGGAAAACGTGCGGATCGGCAACTACTGCCGCCGCAGTACCGGCATTTTCGACGCCCTGTTTCGGACGGGGCGGTTGGAGCGGGAGGAAGCGACTTCGATTGCCAGAGCGCGGGAGCTGCTGGCGCGCTTCAATCTCTTGCGCGTGGAAAACGAGTTCGCCAAGAACCTGCCTTATGGCGATCAGCGCCGCCTGGAAATCGTGCGCGCCCTGGCGACCGAGCCGAAACTGCTGCTTCTGGACGAACCGGCGGCGGGCATGAACCCGCAGGAGAAGAGCGCCTTGATGGGGCTGATCCGGCAGATTCGCGACGACTTCGGCCTGACGATCCTGCTTATCGAGCATGACATGCGGCTCGTCATGGGTATCTGCGAGCGCATCTACGTGCTGGATTATGGGCGCATTATCGCCGAAGGAACGCCGAACGAAATTCGCAGCAATCCGAAAGTGATTGCTGCCTATCTGGGCGAAGAGCTGGGCGACGCGGACGGGGACGGCGTGGCGGATGGCGCGCAGGTCGCCAAGCCCGTCAACGCGCCCGCCGGGTAAAACAATCTTGTACCTCAGAGGCGCTGAGACGCCGATAATGCCACAGCCGGGAATAAATCCCCGTTCTGAAATGCCTGCCCGTCTGCGCGGGCTGAAATATGGCGCTGACTGAAGATGCGCTCTGACCTGTTTGCCCTCGCGGACAGAAAACGTTTTGGAGAAGCGGCATTGTGTATTCTCAGGCCACACAGGTGGTCTGTGCATTTCAGAACGGGGATTTATTCCCGTTCGTTCTTCGGCTTTGCTCTTTGCGGTAGGAACAATGAGGCGAGCGTATTGCTGACAATTACCGATTTGCACGTTTATTATGGAGCCATTCGCGCCCTCGAAGGTGTTTCGCTTCAGGTCAATCAGGGCGAAATTGTGACCCTGATCGGCGCAAACGGCGCGGGCAAAAGCACGACGATCCGCTGCGTTTCCGGTTTGGTGCGTCCGCGAACCGGCGAAATCCTGTTTGAAGGCAAGCCGCTGCATAAAACGCCCGCGCACGAGATCGTGGCGCTAGGGGTGGGACAGTCGCCGGAAGGACGGCGCGTTTTCGCCAACATGACGGTACGCGAGAATCTGGAGTTGGGCGCATTTACGCGAGAGCGTCACAAGGCCGAAGTGCGCGAAGACATGGAGCGCGCGTTTACGCTTTTCCCGCGCCTCAAGGAGCGCGAAACACAGTCAGCGGGGACGCTTTCCGGGGGCGAACAGCAGATGCTGGCGATTGGCCGCGCGCTGATGGCCCGCCCCCGCCTGCTGCTGCTGGACGAACCCTCGCTCGGACTGGCCCCGTTTCTGGTGCAAAGCATCTTTGGCATCATTCAGGATATCAACAAGCAGGGCGTCACGGTTTTGCTGGTCGAGCAGAACGCGAATCAGGCGCTGCGAATCGCGCACCGGGGCTACGTGTTGGAGACCGGGCGCGTGGCGCTGGCCGATACTGCCGCCAACCTCCTGAAAAACGACTCGGTTCGCAAGGCGTATCTGGGCGAGTAGCGTTGCTTACCTAACCCCCCGTCCCCCTGCCCCACCGGGGAAGGGGGAGTCTAAACAGCAATCTTGTTTGGACAAATGCGAGGTTGGGGACGACGTTTTTGTTAGCGCCATTTGGTATCTTCCTGTTTCGGCAAGGGAGACACGGCTTTTGTTCAGTCACCCCTTCCCTGGTGGGGACGAGGGAAGGGGGGTTAGGCGCATTGGACGACACGCTGCAAAATCTGGCCCTGGCCCTGTTTACGGTCGGGCTGATTCACGGCAGTCTGGTTCCGCGCGCCCGGCACAACGCCAACCGGCAAATGCGAGAGGTCTTTGGCAGCGAGGGGACGCTTCGCACACAAGTTACGCCGCGCGGCGCGCTGGGATTGCTGGCGAGCGACGTGTGGGCGATTGACGTCTATGGCGACCATCTGCGCGCCGACCGCCTGCCATTCTATCGCGTGCCGAAAACCGGCTGGAAGGGCAGTATCCGGCATCTGCGCCTGCACCTGACCGACTTCACGCTCAAGGGACTGCCGGTTCTGCGCTTCGACTCCGACATCCCGTTCGCCACGTTCGACATCGGGCAGGCGATCTGGCGCGACCGGCTGTTGATTCGCGATTCGGGCGTGGGCGAGGGAACGGTTCAGGTGGGGGCGCAAGGCTTGCGTTTATTTGTCCTTCGTAAATACGAGCGGATATTATCGGACGTAGAGGTTTTAGCGAGACCTGAAAGAATTACACTCACGGGAACGGCGCGCTTTCTCGGCCTCGCGTCCCGCCTGCGGGCCAGC
>JBBRNU010000645.1:0-2886 GCA_038230115.1 Chthonomonadales bacterium
AAACGTGGCAGAATCAGCGGCTCGGCTACACGCATGGGTACGGACTGGTCGTCAGCCCGGTCAACCGCATCGCGCAGGAGGGGCCGGAATATTTCGAGCAGGGATTTCCCCCGGTCGCGACGAAAGAAGCCAATGCGCTGCAGGTGACGCAGCCGCAGATTTATTACGGCCTGCTGTCGCACGATTACGTGTTCGTGGATACCGCGCAGCAGGAATTCGATTATCCTGCAACGGACTCGAACCAGGCGGGCGGCGGCACGCAGGATCATTACACGACTTATGCCGGTAAGGGCGGCATTCGCATCGGAGACTCGTATATGAAGCGGCTGGCCTTCAGACTGCTTCTTGGGGATCAGAATATTCTGCTCGCCAACGGGTTCAAGCCCGAAACGCGCATTCTGTTTCGGCGGGACGTGCGCGAGCGCGTGCTGACGGTCGCGCCGTTCTTGCAGCAGGACACCGACCCGTATCTGGTCGTGAACCCGGACAATGGGCGGCTGGTTTGGATGCTGGACGGGTACACGCTTTCCGACCGCTACCCGTATTCCACGCGGCAGGACATCGCCGTGAACCCGATTGCCTACATCGCGCCCAACTATATTCGCAACAGCGTCAAGGCGGTCGTGGATGCGTATGACGGCTCGATCAACCTGTACGTTTCGGACGCCAAAGACCCGATTGTCCGAACTTACGCCAAGATTTTCCCCGGCCTGCTGAAGCCGCTGTCGGCGTTGCCGTCGGGTCTGCGCGCTCATCTGCGCTACCCGGAAGACTTGTTTCGGATGCAGCGGTCGGTGTATGCCGCGTACCACGTGGACGACCCGCGCGTGTTCTATCTGAAGGAAGACGCCTGGGCGATTCCGACCGAGCCGAACCCGGATGCGGCGCAGGCCCAGCCCAATGTGCGGCAGATGGAGCCGTACTACGTTGTGATGCGGTTGCCAGCGCACACAACCCGGCGGGGCGAGGCCGCCCTGCGTGAAGAGTTTCTGCTGATGAGTCCGCTCGCGCCCATCAACAAAGAATCGCAAAACATTCTGGGCTGGATGTGCGCGCGGTGCGACGGCGACAACTATGGGCAGCTCGTGCTGTACCGCTTCCCGCAGAATCGGAACGTGGCGGGGCCGACGCAGGTAGTCTCGCGCATTGACAGCGACCCGGTGATTTCGCCCCGGCTGACGCTGCTGCGGTCGGGCGGCTCGACGGCGAAGTTCGGCAACGTAATCGTGATCCCGGTAGAGAATTCGCTGCTCTACATCACGCCGCTGTACGTGGAGTCGAGCGCTTCGGAAAGCAAGCTTCCGCAGTTGCAGGCGGTAGTGGTGGCGTATGGCGACCGGGTGGCGATCGGCGACACGCTGGACGCCGCCCTGACGCAGTTGTTCCCCGGCTACGGGAACGGGTCAGAGACGGAGACCGAACCGCGACCGAGCGGAACGCCGACGAATGCCACGCAAGCCCCGACGAGCGGCCCGACGGGAACCGTGACTCCCGCCCTGCGCCAGTTGATCGGGCAGGCGACCGCGCAGTACGAGAGCGCCCAGACGAAACTCAAGGCGGGCGATTTCGCGGGCTACGGCGCGGCGACCAAGCAGCTGGAGGCGACGCTGAACGCGCTGCGGCAATCGGCGGGGCGGTGAGATGCTTCGGCATCCAATATGGGGTTGGCAGAACGGGAATGAATGCCCGTTCTGATATGCAAAGCCCGCCTGCGCGGGCTGCAATGCCGACGCGCCGGGGCGAGTTCTTTCCTACTTGCAACGCGCCAGTCTACTGCCTTCGCCCCCCTCTCCTTGCATAAGGAGAGGGGCCGGGGGTGAGGTGAATCCAGTCGTTTGTAAGCACGTAGCCAAGCATTGGAAGCCGGGGCGATAGCAGCCGAAAACCGGCGGAGGGCCAGATCGAATGCGCTTGCTGACACCCGAACATCTTGCGACGCTGACCGACCCGCAAACCTGGCGGGACAATCCGTTTGCCGACCGCTCCCGGCGCTGCGACCGCAAGCGACATCAACCTTTGCGCTCGATTCTCGTGATGCTGACCGTCATTACAACGCTGGTTCTGCTCGCGCTCTGGGGAGCAAATCGGGTTCACGCGCTGGACAACGGCGTCCCCTGGTTTCTGGGCGGAAGTTACGCGGCCCTGCTGTTGATCGTGGTAAGCGGCATTCACGCCTGGTTTGTCTTCGGGGCGGCGCAAAAGCACACGACTGCGCTGCTCACACAGGAGCAGTTTCGCAACACGCTGCCCGGCCTGTTGATGCTGCCGACCTCGCCGTTCCGACTGCTCGTGCAGACTTCCGCCTACCCCTGGCTGGCCGGAATGCGGATGGCCGTCGTCCTGCTGCCGTTTTACGCGGTTTGCGTGGGCATGGGCGGCGCGTCGGTCTTCGACATTCTGATGCTGTACGTGGTGTTCGCGCTGCTGGCGCTCGCGTCTCCGGTCTGGCGAACGCCCGCGCTGGGCGACCCGACGCCCGCCGCCATGCCGACGGCGACCCTCAAAAAATCGGGAGCGAATCCGAACGTCAAGGCCAGCAACAATAGTACGTCGGGCGGGCTGTTCGCGCTTGTCATGGTCGCGCCGTTCCTCATCCTTGTGGCGACAATTGTAGGCGGCCAGAGTACGGGATTGGCGAGCTTTCAAACAATTTTGCGCCCCTACCTGTCGGACGCGCTCATTACGCTGCTGCCCTCGTCCCTGCTTTCATGGCCGCTTCTGTTCGCCCGCGCGCTGGTGACGCCGTTCGACTGGTTCGGCCTGCCGGTTCCGCCGCTCGGCTTCGCGCTCGTCTTGACGCTCCTGGGGCGATATGCGAACCTCGTCCGGTCGAGCGAGTATCTCGCCGTCGGCACGTACCGCGATCTCGCCAAGACGCCCACGTTT
>JBBRNU010000646.1:0-2884 GCA_038230115.1 Chthonomonadales bacterium
CCGTTCGCTTGCCTTCTCGACCTTTACAATGCGCTTTGTACGCCCGCTTAAACGGCTTGCCAGTTCGGTTAGCGGATGCTGGCAGACAACAGTTCAATCTCAAAGGTCGTAACCGGGCAAACGGCCTTTCAACAGTTGTAGTAACGATTCCCTGCATCATGCGCCGTCCCGCGCCGAACCGCCGTACGCAGCCATAGCCCACACGAGTCAGACAGGTTTGGGAGTCGGGAACGCGTGCCAGCAGACGCGCGCTGACCGTGTTTTCGTCCGCATCCATTTCCCACGTCCCGGTTTCAATGTCAATGGCGACATAGCGGCCCTTGTTGTCGGCCTCTACCAGCGGGCCGATCGCGCTTGCATAGATTTCCTCGCCGCGTCGGGCGGCTTCTTCCGGCGTAAAGCGAGGCTGACGAACAGGCATCCTTTTATCTCCTGCAGCGAACCGGAACGAAAAGGAGAGCGCAAAGGTTATTGCGCTCTCCTCCATAGACGACTTACAGCCGACGAAACTTTCCTGAGCGCCCCTGGCTTTCAAACAACGCGGTTTATTGTCGCTACGCTTTGCGCTCCGGTTCGTCGTCTGGTTTTTCTGATGGGGGCAGGCGGCGCTCGAAGCGGAGCAGAGCGTTTTCCAACTCCAACAGGAGCATTTTGCGCTCCAGGTCGGCCCGGTCTTGCTGGCGCTCTTGCGCGTGGCGCAGTTCCTGCAAGAGTTCAAGGACGCGGCGCAACTCCAGACGCAGTTCGCCAATGGCTTCTTCATGCGCCTTATCGGTTTCCTTGCCCTTCTTCACGTCCGAAGACAGCGTGAGAAGCTGCTTGCCGATGTCGTAGAGTTGCTTCCACATCGCGCTAGATCGGCTTGCCCAGACTGGCGAGCAGGGCGCGTATTTCGGCCCGCAGGGGAGCGGCGTTGGCGCGCAGGCGTTCGATGTCGTCCTGATCCCGTCGCGCCCGCTCGCTCAGACGGCGGGACTCGGCGAGCATTTGTTCAAGGGCCGCTTGATACTCGGCATCGGTCTGCGGCGCGGAGTGCGCGAGTGTGAATTCGCTCATGGTTTCTGCCTCCCTGCCCTCAGTATATCACGAAACCGTTTGCGCTGCCAGCCGCTTGCGAACGTAAAAGGGCGTGGGGAAATAGCGCCCTTCTCGTTAGGTAAGGAAGCGCGAATTCACTTCTGACGGCGGCGCAGAAGCAGCGTTGCGCGCGGCATAGCGCCCATCAGAGCGGTGAGTAACGGAACGGGACAATAAGCGACTTGGCCTGCCCAGCAACATCACTGGCGACTGTGATACTTACCAAGCCGCCGCAAGGTGAGAGTGGGACGGATTGCGATACCTGTAGGCCCACTTAAGCCTGACGTAGCGAAGACGCCCAAATCTAACCCCGCTGATGAGTATTTATGAACTGAATTGCTACCGTGATTGACCACATACAAGTTGCCGCTAACATCGAAAGCGATTCCTATTGGCGCACTCAAACCCGTCGTGGCAAAATCACCCATATCCGTTCCGGTAGCAGAGAACTTGCGGATATTATTGCCGTTAAAATTAGACACATACAAATTACCGCTTGTATCGAACGCCAATCCGATAGCGTTATTCAAACCGGCTGACGCAAAAATACCCATGTCCGCTCCGGCAGAAGAAAACTCTCGAACAGTATTGCTGCCCCGGTTAGCGACATAAAGGTTACCGTTCATATCAAAAGCTAGTCCATAGGGGTTCCTCAAACCCGTAGCAAAATTGCCCAGGTCTATCCCCTTTGCGGAGAATTTGCGGATGGTGTGGTTGCTTTGATTGGCAACGTACAAATTGCCGATTGCGTCAAATGCCAGCCCAGTAGGGCCGCTTAACGCGCCGCCAAGTACGCTTAGACTGGTCCCATCAGGAGCGAAACGACGCACCAGATTGGCATCGAAGTCAGCAACATAAAGATTGCCGCTGGCATCAAAAGCCTCTCCCTCAAGGCGACCTGCGCCACTTGCAAAACCGCCTAAGTCCGTTGCGACGGGCGAAAACACCCGCACGCTGCTTGTGTTTTCGTTGGAAATGAAGAGATTTTGCGCTTGCGCGGTAGAGCGGAAGACGCAAACAATACCAGCCATAAGGAGAACGTTGCAGAAAGGAAATTTCATGAATGTGCCTTCCAATGAGAGCAGTTCCACAGCGGCAACAAGTGAATGTCTACAGAGCGAATAAATTTGCGATTCGAGGCGTTCTGCTATACAAGTGGCGAAGAGCATCCAAAGGCCGCCTGACAGCCGTAAAGTGTCGCTTCGGACGGGCGAAGAATATTTCCCGGAAGAAGGCCGTCGGGTTCGGGGAAAGGGCGGAAGCGATCTCATTCCCGCCGTTGCTATCCGACAGCCTCATTATAACAAAAGGGTTGCTACGATGTCAATAGAAGGGGCATTTATTTGCGTCGTGGCGCTTTGGCGCGTAAAAAATAAACGGCTCAGGATTTCATCTGCAAAACAGGCGCGCTGAACGACAAAACGCCTTTTTTTGCATTTCGGGCGGCAATTCGGTACAATGACAACGCCATGTCTGAAATTTTTGTTCCACCCGTCCATGCCCTCACGATTTCCGAAGTCGAGCCGGGCAGTCCCGCCGCTCGCGCCGACGTGCGCGCGGGCGATTTGCTGCGCCAGATCAACGGGCGGCCCATCCTCGACATTCTGGATTATCGCTTCCACGCCGCCGACGCCCGCCTGACCCTGACGCTGGAGCGCGACGGCCTGCCGCTCACGGTCACGATCCGCAAGCCCGCCGCGCTCGACCTTGGTCTTGCCTTCGCGTCTGATCTGGGCGACCGCGTGCATACCTGCAAGAACAAGTGCGTGTTCTGCTTCATTCACCAGCAGCCGAAGAAAATGCGGAA
>JBBRNU010000647.1:0-2874 GCA_038230115.1 Chthonomonadales bacterium
GTCCCGCTCAATATATTTGCGGAACTCATCATTCGTTGTCGCGCCGATGCACTGCAATTCGCCGCGCGCCAGAGCGGGTTTCATAATGTTGGAAGCGTCAATCGCGCCTTCCGCCGCGCCAGCGCCCACCAGCGTATGCAGTTCGTCAATGAACAGAATCACGTCGCCCTGCGCCTTGCGCACTTCGTCCATCACGCGCTTCATGCGCTCCTCGAACTCGCCGCGATACTTGGTTCCCGCGACCAGTCCCGCCAGATCGAGCGACACGATGCGCTTGTCTTTCAGCGTATCGGGAATATCGCCCTGAATAATGCGCTGCGCCAGCCCCTCGGCAATCGCTGTTTTGCCGACGCCCGGCTCACCCAGCAGGACAGGATTGTTCTTGGTACGGCGCGAGAGAATTTGAATCACGCGCTCGATTTCCGTATGCCGTCCCACGACCGGATCGAGTTTTTCTGTGCGCGCCAGTTCCGTCAGGTCGCGTCCGAACTCGTCCAGGGTGGGGGTGCGCGAGCGCCCCGGTTTGGCTTGGTTGGCAGGCATTCCGCTATCGTTATCCTGAAGCGCCATCACTTCCCGGCGCGTTCGCTCCAATTCCACGCCCAACTTCGCCAGCACGCGCCCGGCCAATCCCTCGCCCTCGCGAATGAGGCCCAGCAGGAGATGTTCCGTGCCGATGTAATTGTTGCTGAGTTGGCGGGCCTCATCATACGCCAGATCAATGACGCGCTTGGCGCGGGGCGTCAGCTGCATATCCTGTCCCAGTCGCCCGTCGCCGCGCGTGACTTGCCGCTCGATTTCGCTGCGGATGCGTCCCAGCGACACGCCCATGCGATCCAATATCCGCGCGGCTACGCTGTCGTTTTCACGCACCAGGCCGAGCAGTAAATGTTCGGTCGAGACGTAATTTTCGCCCAGCCTTCCGGCTTCTTCTTGTGCAAAGAACACGACGCGCCGCGCCCGTTCTGTAAACCGCTGCCACATGGTTTTCGTCCCTTCTTCTGTTCGTCGCCGCGACGCGCGAGCGCGCCGCTGAAATGATCTCGTCACGAATGGCGCGACAAGCAGAATGGATGCTCCGTTCAGGGTTGCCGGGAACGCCGATCCCCGCATTCGTTTTACTGCGTTTCGTCTGGTTTTGGCTGCTTATTTTTCGGTTTCGGGCCACTCCGAAAGAGGCGCAAAGCATTACATTGCTCTTTCAGGCGGGCCTCCCGTTTGAAGTTTTTGCGCTATGCGGCTGCGCCGGAGACCTGTCGTTTGCGCTTGGTCGCGGGGTCTCGAACGGTTTGCAGCGGTTTGTGCCGGATATGCAATTACGCGCGACGCTTGCCAGATTTCTCTTGGTACTCTTCATTAGTCGAATCCGAGCGCGAAAGGTTCCGCAATACGCGCCGTTCGACCTCTTCGCACAAAAAACATCACTCAAAAATGATTTTAGCGGGTTCTGAACTTGTCCCGTCGGGGCGGCGTCAGGCGCGCTCGCCATCCTGCTCGGTCTGGCGGCGGAAATCGTCAATGATGCGCCGGGTCAGCATTCCCGGCAGCCCATCCCCAATGGTTCGCCCATCGCAGGTCACCATCGGGATCACTTCGGCGGCGGTTCCGGTCAGGAACGCTTCGTCGGCGTTATAAACGTCGTACAGCGTGATAACGGATTGTCGGCAGGGCAACCCCATTTCTTTTGCCAGGTCCATGACGGTTTGCCGCGTGATGCCGGGCAGCGCGCCTTGACTGGTCGGCGGCGTGATCAACTCATTGTCGCACACCAGAAAAATGTTGTCGCCGGAGGCTTCCGCGACGTACCCTTCCATGTTGAGCATCAGCGCCTCGCCCGCGCCCACGCGGTTGGCTTCGGCTTTAGCGGCGATGTTATTCAGATAGCGTCCGAGCGATTTCACCTGCGGGTCAATGCAAACGGCGGGCGGCACGCGGGTCGAAGCCGTTACGACATCCAGGCCGCGCGCGTACATCTCCGGCGAGTATAAACGCAGCTGCTCGACGGAAATCACGATGGTGGCCGGGCCGTTCAGGTGCTTCGGGTCCAGACCCAAACCCACGCCGCGCGACACGCTCAGGCGCACGTAACCGGAAGCGGTCCCGTTGGCGCGCACGGTTTCGACGACAGCGGCCTGCATCGCGGCTTTGTCAATCCCCAGGTCAATGTCGAGCGCGCGAACCGAACGGTACAGGCGGGCGATGTGCGGTTCCAGACGGAAAATGTTGTGATTGTAAACGCGGATGCCCTCGAACGCGCCATCGCCGTACAGGAACCCGTGATCGTAGATGGAAACGCTCGCTTCGGACTTCGGCACGAGACGCCCGTTGAGAAATACTTTCGGCTCGGAGGGTCGGGTCAATTGGGGGGTCTCTCGTTCCTGCAATTCCATGCGCCGGTTCTCCTCCGCTAGTTTCGGTTTCAAGTTCGATGGCGACCTGGTTTATAGAGGGCGTCCGCGTTGTTCGCCGGCGCGGTTTTCGCGCCGCTCCAACCGCAAACGGGTGCGGAATGGCTCGCCTGCGCCCTTCGCAAACCCGCTGCCAGGTAATGTTTGATTATACCATACGGGTTCCTCGTTTGCAATTTCGGGCGCGGCGGACAAATCGCGGCGGGCAGGCGTAATCGGGCCGGTTGACGCGCAGAAAAAATTTTCAAAAAACATTTCCGGGGCGTGCAACTTTTCGCGGCGACGGGCTGTCACTACCAGTGGAACCGGGACGACGGCGGGGCTACAACCCGCAGACGCCCGCATTGGCCCGATTCCAGACAGGTGGCGAAACGACGATGTATCCATTCCCAACGGACGAAAAGCTGGTCGCGCGCACCCTGGCGGGCGACAGGAACGCTTTCCGCGCGCTGGTGGAGCGGCACTA
>JBBRNU010000648.1:0-2873 GCA_038230115.1 Chthonomonadales bacterium
GAGGATAAAAACCACTATGAGTATAGCATACGCGCCGCAAGAGTGTTCCGACGTAAAACGAGACGGCTGCAATGGCCGTCTCGTCTGTCCCCTCCGTTCGCGCGCAACATTTTTCCGGCGTCAGTTTTGCATTATCCTCGCCGTGAAGCGGGCGTCTGCGCTTCCGCCGCCTGCCGAATGCGCGCCAGCATCAGGAATTCCAGCAGGTTCTCCTGCGTCACCATGCCGACCAGTTTTTCGCCCTCCATCACCAGAATCGGGCCAAGCTGCAAGGACATCGCTTCGGTCAGGACGGTTTCTAGGTCGTCGTCCGGGCGCACGCGCAGAAATTCGCGCTGCATCACGCCCGCCACGTAAGCGTCCGCCCCCTCATTCGCCATGCCGCGCATCAGGGCCGCGCGCGGCAAAACGCCCGTCACCTCGTCGCCATGCACAACGGGGAAATCGTGCTGATTGCCCGCCAGCAATAAGTCAGCGGCCTCGCGCAATGTCGTCCCGACGGTCAGCGTATGAAATTCGCGCAGCATCGCCTCCCGCACCCGATGCCCAATGACCAGGGCTTTGGTCTGGTACGCCGACGCCTCCTGCCGCGCGCCCAAATACACGAAGACCGCGATGAAGACCAGCGATCCCGGCCCGCGCAGCAGCCCGTAAATGCCCATGGCAATCGCCAGCCACTGCCCGACCTGCGCGGCCAGGGCGGTCGCGGTCGCCTCGTCCGTCCGGCGCGCGATCAAGGCGCGCAGCACGCGCCCGCCATCCATCGGAAAGGCGGGCAGCATATTGAAAACGCCCAGAAAAACGTTGGCCGTCATCAAATTCGCCGCCAGACTCGCCCCGGTCGCGCCTAGGCGAAACGGCGTCATCGGCTGGTTCGCCACCCGCAGCCCGGCGTACAACGCGCCCGCGATAATCAGGTTGACCAGCGGCCCGGCAAGCGCGATCCACAGTTCCTGACGCGGGCGCGGCATCGTTTCCAGGGTCGCGATTCCGCCGATGGGGTACAATACAATGTCCCGTGTGCGAATGCCGTAGCGCATGGCGGTCAGGGCGTGGCCCAATTCGTGCAGCACGACGCAAGCGAACAGGGCTATGACGAAAACCAGACTCAGATACGCGGGCATCGCCCCGTCGCGCCCGTTCTGCGGCGTGTTCGCCAGGCTGGAAACCGCGAACCAGATCAGCAGCGCCAGAAACGTCCAGTGCAGGTGAATCGGTATCCCGCTGACGCGGGCCAGCCGAAACGACCCGCCATCGTCCGGGCGGTTCGGGGCCGGGCGTGTCGGCGTCATACGTTCCTCCTCGCGCAAGCCAGCGTTCCGACGGTTTTCATGGCTGTCGGGTTCTTGAGCGGAAAAGCCGCCGCGTGTCTTATGCTCGCTTTCACCTGGCGGAAGCGTGGCGGGCCGCGCCTTCGAATCAGGCGGCGACGGGTCGTTCTGCCGCGAACTGTCGCGCGGCGGTAAATCTGTCGGCATCTCGGCCTCTCTTCCTTCTGATGACCGGGCCGCCTTTAGCCTGCCCGCTTATTCCTATAACCTGCGATTGATCTTGGGTTCGTTCTTGCTATCTGTTCTTGCGGAAGGGACAATATCCGGCCCGGATTTGTTCCTCGAAAGCGTGGAAGCGAGCAACATTTCGGGAACATCGCGGCCTTGAATTCCGTCTGCCAGCCATAATTGGCCTCTCGAAAACACCGAGACGCGCCGCCCCGTTTGTCTTCTTTTCGATTTTGCGTGGCGACACCGCCGTTCCGCGCAGCCGACGCCCCCCCGGCGTCCCGGTCGCCCCGGACTGTGTCATTTTGCGCCGTTCAGGTTCTGCCCATACAGACGCCGCCGTGAGGCCGTAGAAAAGGCAGCGGAAAAGGAAACTTGCCTTTTCCCGCCCCGTCCTCGTCGGTCGGCAGCAGGTTTCGCGCCGGTGCAGACCGCCATGCCGCGGACTGTTAACTGCGCCTTTTTCAATTACAGGAGTGTCACCGATGGGAATGAACATGGAAACTTTCGACCTCGTGGTAGTCTCGCATTTGCGCTGGAGTTTTGTCTGGCAGCGCCCGCAGCAACTTCTTTCCCGTCTCGCCAAACACCACCGTATTCTGTTCATAGAGGAGCCGGTTTTCGTCGAGGATGACCGCGCGCCCGCCGCACTGCTGCAGGAAGTCATGCCCAACGTCGTGACGCTGACCCCCCAGGTGCGACAGGACGAATGCGGCGACACCCCGCTGTGGCTTTGGCCCTGCCGCGAAACCATTACGCAGCAGGTGCGCGACACGCTCCGCGTCCTCGACTTCCGGCATCGCGCTCTCTGGTTCTACACGCCCACGCCGCACTTCATGCTCGACGTCGTGAAGCCCGACATGGTGACGTATGACGTGATGGACGAGCTTGCCAACTTCAGTTTCGCGCCGCCCGAACTGCGCGCCAACGAAAAGTCGCTCATCGGGCAGTCCGCCGTTGTTTTTACGGGCGGGGCCAGCCTGTACGACGCCAAGAAGCACCTGAACCCGAATACCCACCTGTTCGCGTCCGGCGTGGACGGCGCGCACTACGCCCGCGCCTGCGATGATGCGACGACCACGCCCGACTGGATGAACGCCCTGCCCGACGGCCTGCGCGCCACGTATATCGGCGTGATTGACGAGCGGCTCGACTATGGCGTCATCGCGCACATGGCGCAGGCCCGCCCCGACGTGCAGTTCTTGATGTGCGGCCCGGTCGTCAAAGTAGACCCGGCCAGCCTGCCCCAGGCGCCCAACCTGCACTATCCCGGCCAGCAACAGTATGCCGACCTTCCGCGCATTCTCAAGGGCAGCGACCTGTGCCTGATGCCGTTCGCGATCAATGAGGCGACCAAGTTCATCAGCCCGACCA
>JBBRNU010000649.1:0-2871 GCA_038230115.1 Chthonomonadales bacterium
CTGAAAGCGCGCTCCGCCTGGTCTGCTTTCGCGGGTTGACGATGCGCTCTGGACTTCGGTATTGGCATTCAGCCCGCGCAGGCGGGCTGAGCATTTCAGGACGGGCATTCATTCCCGTTCGCCCAACCCCGTTTTGCCTCGTAGGACGAGCCGGGTCTTTTTCTTTCCGAACGAGGTCTTAGCCGCGTTCGGGATTGATGCCGCGCAGCATCATGCCCTGCCCGCGCGACTCGTGGGTTCTGATGGTGGGCGGATCGGTGGGGTCGCGCATCTGAATGAGAACCGTCGTGCGGGCTTCGTCGCTGACGTTGATACCCGATCCATGCACGGTCAGGTAACTGAAGAACAGCGCGTCGCCGGCTTCCGCCTCGCAGGGAACGGCCGACTCGATGGGAAATTCCGAAAACGGCAGATGCCAGCCGCCTTCGCTGTCATGGTTCAGCGGCCCGCGCTTGTAGCTGCCCGGAACCACGCGCACGCAGCCCTTTTCAATCGGGGCGGCGTCGAAATGGACGATCGCCGCGATCATCGAGTTGTTGTCGTGCGGGAAGTAGGGATAGTCCTGATGCATGGGGAAGGGCGAGCCTTTTTCCGGCGGCTTGATGAACATTTTGGTGTGATGCAGCTGGACGTTGGGCGAGCCGATGATGTCCGACGCGACGCTCGTCAGCCGGTCGTTGACCAGCAAGCGGGTAAACGCGGCGGAGTAGAATTGCACGTCGTGGCAGTGCAGAATTTTCGTCTGCTGCGCTTCGGCGACGGCAGCGCGCGCGCTGCCCCAGGTCGCGTCCTGATTGTGTCTGGCGCTCTGACGCTCGGCCAGTTCGTGGCATTCGCGGCGATAGAAGGCCGCTTCGTCCGGCGTCAGCAGTCCTTTTACCAGAATGTAGCCGTTCTCCTGGTAAAATGCGCGTTGGTCTTCGTTGAGCATGATGTCGTTGTTTCCTTTGGCCTTTCAGCGCTTTTGCAGAATTCGCCCGGTTCGGCGCGGCGGATAGGAATAGAATAACACAGACCGGGCCGAATTGTCTTTAGACGAGCGCGCCCGGCTTTTGGATTATTCGGACATGGGACGCGCCCTGCTCGCGCCGATACAGACCGGGCGGGCTGCCCGTATAACGCGTGAATTGCCGCGTGAAGTAATGCACGTCGCCGAATCCGACCAAACGGGCGATTTCTTTGATGGCGGTTTCGGAGTGAAGCAGCAGACCGCAGGCGCGGTCCAGGCGGGCGCGGGCGATATAGTCGGCGGGCGAGGTTCCGGCAAACTGCGCGAACAGGCGGCCCAGATGACGCGGCGAAACGTGGCAGTGCGCGGCGACTTCCGAAACCGAAAGCGGGCGGTACAAATTGTCGTGAACGTAGCGCACGGCCACGCGCGCAATCATGGCGCTGGCGTCGCCGGGCGCAAGGTCGGGAAGCGGCGAACCGGGCGCGTCGGTTCCGGCCTGCGCGATGGCGAGGAGCAGGGCCGTAATCAGGGCGTGAAGCTGGGCGTCGTGACCGGGCAGGCGCGGCCCGCCCGCAATCGCGCGCAGGGTTTGCCAGAGCAGGGCCAGCCGCGAATCGGCGTCCGGCGCGACGAGGGTGTCGCCTTCGGCAAAGCGGCGCAGCAGCGCGTCGGTTTCGCCGCGCGCCGTTTCTCTCTCGCCTTCCCCGGCGCCGACCCACTGGAAACTGACCCAGAACAGCTCCATGTTTTCCGGCCCGGTATTACAGATTTGATGTTCGACGCCGGGGCGCGCAATAAAAATGTCGCCGGGCCGGAGCGCGTGTTCCCGCCCGTGCGCGATGAACAGGCCGGTTCCCCAGGCTCCTACTTGACAGACCTCGAAAAAGGTGTGGCGATGCGGCACGTTGTCGGGCAGATACGCCTCATACGCCCATTGCAGCAATTCCGCCCGGCCCGCGCCGAGCGCAACGCGCCCCGGTTCCTGATTCAATCGCTCCAGCCAGTCCATGTTTTCGTTTTGTCGTCGCTCTTGCCGACCCGCGTTTCGGCATCCCTGCTTTCAAATTTTCCGCCGCGTCTGTCGCTGTCGCCGCGCCTTCGCTTGTTCACACTTTGGCGATGGCGTCAAGCCGGAAAAACGAGGCCAGCGTTTACGTCATTATCGGGCAAAGCGGCATTTCTGTCAATATCGGCGCGGCCCGCGCCAATTCAGCCGTCATAATCGAAACGCCGCTCCCGCGAAAACGCGCGAAGAACCAATTGCATACGGCATTGCGTAAGGTAAAATAAGAATAACGTCTGTCGCGCGGCTGGCCGCTGGCAACGACGCCGACGGGTTCGAGCGAAACCAACTGTTTATACCGCTCCCCTCGCGCGACACAATTCACGACGGATTCGAGGAGGAATCGCATGAGCCTTGCCCTTCCGCTGCCCGGCCTGGAGCGTCGCAACCGCCCCAGCCTGCCCGACGCGCCCGACCGACCGGACGCGCCGCGTGAAAGCAGCAACCCCTATCACAACGCCTTGCAGCAACTGGAAATCGCGGCCCGCCATCTGGAACTCGACCCCGGCATCCACGAGGTTTTGAAATACCCGCAGCGCGAATTGACCGTTCACTTCCCCGTAAAAATGGACAACGGGCGCACCCAGGTCTTTACCGGACATCGCGTGCAGCACAACGTGTCGCGCGGCCCGTGCAAGGGCGGTTTGCGCTACAGTCCGCTGACCGACCTGGACGAAATCCGCGCGCTCGCCATGTGGATGACCTGGAAATGCGCGATTGCCAACATTCCGTTCGGCGGCGCGAAGGGCGGCGTGGTCTGCGACCCGAAGACGCTTTCCGATGCGGAACTGGAACGCCTGACCCGACGCTACACGTCGGAAATCAGCATCATCATCGGCCCCAACAACGACATTCC
>JBBRNU010000650.1:0-2867 GCA_038230115.1 Chthonomonadales bacterium
AAACCGTCGGATTGGGAATTGTCAGCGTGACCGCTCCGGTCGTATCGAGCGTGACGGCGGCGGTTTGCGTCAGCCCACCATAGGTCGCGGCGACGTTGTAAGTTCCCTTGAACCCTCGCGCCTCGTACTGCCCGGCGCTGTCGGTCGCGCCGCTGGCGTTCGTCCACCACTGGTTGAACAGCAGGTCGTTGAAGGCCAGCGCATTCGGCTTCGACGTCCAATCCTGGCGATACAGCGCGGCGTTGGGACGCCAGTGCGCGCCCTCCCAGAACCCCCACATCAGAAAATCGTTGAACTTCGCGTCGCTAAAAATCAGGGTCAGGAAATCGCGCGTGTAGTCGGCCTGCAAACTCGTATCGAGCGTATCCACGTCGAATTCGGTTACGGAAAACGCGACCGGCAGCGCGCCGAAGCGGTCGAGAATGGATTGCAAGCGATTGAAGGGCGTGAGCGGCGGCGTAAAGTGCGACTGCATCCCCAGGCCGTCAATCGGGATCGCGCTGCTAAGAAAATACTGCATCAGGGCGTAGGTGTAATCCTGATGGGTCGTATCGTAGCCCCCGGCTTCCAGAATGTCGTAGTCGTTAAGATACAGGCTGGCGTTCGGTTCGAGGGCGCGGGCGTTCTGATACCAATGCAGCATTTCGGCGTTGCCCAGGACGCCGTTCGATTGCGGCACGCCCGCCACGCCCCCGATGCGCCCCTGCACGTCATAATTGTCGTAAGGCTCGTTGATCACGTCCCACGAATAGCACTTGCCCTGCGTCGCGCCCAGAATGTCGCTGAAATGATTGTCAATGCGGGTTCGCAGGGCGGGCGCGCTCAATCCGGCGCAGTCGGCGGGCATGAAATAGGGCTTGGTAAGCGAGGGCCAGATGAGATTGTGACCGCGCACCGGCAGATTTTGCGACGCAAGCCAGGCGAGACTGTCGAGCGCGGGCTGGCGATTATCTTCCCAGTTCGGCCACTTCAGGGCGTTTTCCAGCACAGTCGTCGTGAACAGGCCCGCCGTCTGCCCGCGATAGGTGTCATTATCGGCCCCGGTTCCGTTGAGAACGTCGGCGGCGATGGCCGACCCGAACCGAAAAGCGTGCCTGGTCATTTGCGCCGTGACGATGGCGTTGGGCAGGGGAGCGCCGCCCGCGTCCTGAACGTGAATTGTCAGGTCGCCCTGTCGAATTTGCGCGATGCGCGCGGCGGCGTCCGCGCGCCAGCCGGCGTTCGGGTCGCGTCCGGGATAGGTCGAAAGGGCGGGCAGCTGGGACGGGGCAAGCGCGGTCTTGTAATTGGTCAGCGTGATGCCGCCGATTTCAAAGGTTTGCGGCCCGGCGGCGAACTGAAAGCGCAGCGAGCCGCCCCCGGTCGGGTAATTCGTGGCGGCGCTGAAAGGAACGGAAAACTTCTGCCAGGTCGCGCCGTCGCAGGGATAATAGGCCGTCAGTGAATGCGTGTAGGGCGAACCGGTCTGCTCGAAAACCACCTGCCCGACAATTCCGTTGCCGTCGAGCGGAGCCAATCGCCGCGCCCAGAAGGTGAGCAAAATCGTGTCGTTCTGGCTTGCCGCGCTCGTCGTCGCCCAGCCTAACTGCGAGTCGTAAATGTTGGCCGAATTGCCGCTCGTCACGATGTGGTAGGCCGTTGTAAAACTCTGCCCGGTCACGCCGACGGTGGAAACGGTCGCGACCGTTCCCGCCTGCCCGTTATAGGGCGCGAGGCTGGCGGGCAGCAGGGGCGTTCCAGCAGGCAGACCGGCGGACGGGCCGGAATTCACGACCGACAGTCCGCCGATCTCAAAGGTTTGGGGGCCGAACGCGCAGTTGAAGCGCAGCGCGGCGGCTCCGGTCGCATAATTGGCCGGAGCCGTGACGGGCAGGCTGACCTTCATCCAGGTGTCCAGACTGCACGGAAACGTGGTCGAGAAAAAGTTGGTATAAGGCGCATTGGCAAGTTCCAGCGAAACGCGCGCCCGGATAATCGTCGTGTCGAGCGGGCTGATCTTGCGAACCCAGAAGTTGATTCGCAGATTATCGCCGGTCTGGATCGGGGCGATGGTCGTCCAGCCCAGCTGCGCGTCATACAGGTTCGGCGACGTTCCGTTGACCGCAACATGATACGCCTGCGTGAAAGGCTGGCCGGATACGCTGACCGTGCTGAGAGCGAGCGGCGGCCCGGCGGGATTGTTGGAAACCGTCGGCGCGCCCGAAATCAGCGGCGTTCCGCCCTGCGCGCCCGCGAGAATGGGAACCAGTAGAATTGCCAGCGCCAACAGGACGCTGACGTAAGCCGCAAACCGGCGCGGCGCGAAGCGAATGGCCCGAACTTTGGCAGCCATGACGCTCTCCTTTGTTTGTTGCATAGTTGTTGCAGTTGAAGCATGATAAGCCCTCCGGTTAGGACGACCGAAGGGGCGATGAAACGGGCCGTCACAAACCGTCGGGCCGTTGCAGCGAGGAGCGCAAGCGGGCTGTATCAGGGCGGCGCTGCGATGCGCGTCGCCGCCCTGACACAGCCCACGGCTAGTTGTCGCCGCTCAGAGCGTAGTTACCAGCGAGTAGAGACAAATCGAGATTATCCACACTGCCGTCGCCGTTGAAATCAGCGGCGGGGTCGAAATTCGGGTCGCCCGATACCGACCCGTAGGCCGAGGCGAGCAGGGCCAGATCGCGATTGTCCACGTTGTTGTCGTTATTGGCATCTCCTCCCAGTAACGTGATTGGCGGCAGCGTGACGCTGCCGCCGGTTGCATTCGCGCCGACGACTTTTTGCAGCCATTGGTCGCCTTTTACTGCGACCGTGTAATTCTGGCGCGGAATGGAAGCGATGGCGAAGGTTCCGTTGGACGCCGGAGTGACCACGCGGGTAAAACC
>JBBRNU010000651.1:0-2844 GCA_038230115.1 Chthonomonadales bacterium
CTGGGCGTCCTCACGGACGCAAAGACGTTCGCGCCAAAAGGTTGGCGCGTTCGAGTAGCTGCGTCAGGGTTTGAACCACAGAGACACCGAGGCACAGAGAGGACGCAAAGACATTCGCGCCCGAAGCGGGATTGCGTCTGCAAAGGCGCTTGCGTCAGAACGTCGCTGCGCTCATGTGGATAGAAAACGTTTAACGCTCTATGTGTCCCGTCCGTGAGGACGGTTGGCGAAGCCTCCCTGCCGGGTCTTTTATAGGCCCGGCAAACGCGGCTAAAAGTTCGGCTGCGTAAGGTGGATGAAGAAGATCGCGGAGTCAGCATGAACCAGGAATTCGACGTGATTGTGATCGGGGCGGGCCATGCGGGGTGCGAGGCGGCGCTGGCGAGCGCGCGGCTGGGCTGCCGAACAGCGCTGGTCACGCTGGACTTCGCCAAAATTGGGCATCTGCCGTGCAACTGCTCGATTGGCGGGCCTGCCAAAGGGCATCTGGTGCGCGAAATTGACGCGCTGGGCGGCGAAATGGCCCGCAACACGGACAAGACGCTGACGCACATTCGCGCGGTCGGAACCGGCAAAGGCCCGGCGATCCAGACGCTGCGCGCCCACGTGGATAAGGAGCGTTACCCGCAGGCGATGCGCGAGACGGTGGAAAGTACGCCGGGGCTGACGCTGCTCCAGGCGCAGGCCGAAGACCTGCTTGTGGAAGGCGGTTCGGGCGGCGAGGGAACAAACGCGCCGCGCCGGATTGTCGGGCTGCGGCTGACAGACGGGACGGAAATCGCGTCGGCGGCGGTTGTCATGACGACCGGGACGTTTCTCAACGGCTTGATGCACTGTGGCCCGCAGCAGACGCCGGGCGGGCGGGTAGGCGAGGCGCATACGGCGGGGCTGTCCGGCGCGCTGGCCCGGCTCGGCTTTCGTCTGGGGCGCTTCAAGACCGGAACCACGCCGCGCATTGACCGCCATACCGTAGATTTTGGGGCCGCGCAGACCGTCGAATCCGAAGACGGCCCGCCCTTCTCGTTTCTGCATGACCGGCTCGACCCGCCGCGTCCGCTGCTCGCCTGCTGGCAGACTCACACGAACCGCGTAACTCATGATTTGATCCGCGCCAATCTGCACCGCTCGGCAATGTACGGCGGACAAATTGTCGGCGTCGGGCCGCGCTACTGCCCCAGCATCGAAGACAAAATCGTGCGTTTCGCCGACAAGGACTCGCACCCGGTCTTTCTGGAGCAGGAGACGTGGGACGGGCCGTCGCTGTACGTGCAGGGGCTGTCCACGAGCCTGCCCGCCGACGTGCAGCTGGATTTTCTTCGCACGCTGCCCGGATTGGCCGAGGTTTCGATGCTGCGGCCCGGCTATGCGGTCGAATACGACGTTGTGTTTCCCGACCAACTGCACGCCACGCTGGAAACGAAAACGGTGGCGGGGCTGTATCTGGCCGGGCAAATCAACGGCACGAGCGGCTACGAGGAAGCGGCGGCGCAGGGGCTGGTGGCCGGGCTGAACGCCGCGCTGCGGGCGCAGGGGCGACCGGCCTGCATCTTCGAGCGGCAGCGCAGCTACATCGGCGTGTTGATTGACGATCTGGTGACAAAGGGGGTGACCGACCCTTACCGGATGCTGACCGCCCGCGCCGAATACCGCCTGCAAACCCGCCACGACAACGCCGACCTGCGCCTGACGCCGATGGGCCGCGCGCTGGGACTGGCCTCAGATGACCGCTGGCGGCGTTTCGAGGCGAAGCGGAGCGCCATCGCCCGCGAAACCGACCGGCTGGCGACGACTTTCTGGCACGCCCGCGACAACGACCTGCTGGCGACGCTCGGCACGCCGCCGATTGTGGACGGCAAGATGTCTTTGCTGGCGCTGCTCAAGCGTCCCGAATTGACCTATGCCGCGCTGACAGAACTGGCGAATTCGCTGGACCCGACGCGCGCGCCGGGCGAAGCGGTTGCGCCTGACGTGGCCGCGCAGGTCGAGACGAGCGCGAAATACGAGGGGTATATTCAGCGGCAGGAAACGCAGGTGCGGCAGTCCGCGAAACTGGAAGCGACCTTGCTGCCCGACGATCTGGATTACAGCGCGATGCGGGCCTTGTCGCACGAGGCGAAGGAGAAACTCGGCAAAACGCGCCCGCGCTCGGTCGGCCAGGCCGCGCGCATTCCGGGCCTGCGCCCCAGCGACATTCAGATTCTCCTAGTCCTCCTGGAACAACGCCGCCGCGCCGCCGCGTAAACTTCTGGCATTATCACTGTGTTGTTGCGCCCGGAATCAGCGCAGGGCGCGGGCGATACTGAAAAGCGTTTTCACGAGCAGGCGTGAGAACCGGGAGGAAGGAAGCGACATGGACGTGGAAACGAATTCTGAGAAGTGGCTTTATTCGACCTCGCCGCTTGCGGTCGCCGAAATGCTGGAGGGGGGCGGGGAGTTCAACCCGCCGACCCGCATTGTGAGCGGCCTGACGGAGGCGCAGGCGACAACGCTGGTTCCCGCCGCGCCGCATTGCATCGCGCAAATTCTCGCGCACATGCATTTCTATCAGAACGCCACGCTTGCCCGTGCGCGCAGCGAGGTCGCGCCGAAGCCCGCGCATCTGGAAGACACGTTCGCCCTGCCCCCATCGGGAACCTGGGATCGGCTGGTCGGGAATTTTCTGGCCGATATCGAAACGTGCAAGGCGCTGGCGAAAGCGGAAAGCGGAACGACCAGCCCGGATCGCGACGACACGTCGCTCACGTATGACCTCGCCGAATCCGCCCTGCACAACGCCTATCATCTGGGGCAAATCGTGATGCTGCGTCAGATGCAGGGAACGTGGCCGCCCCCGGACGGCGACCC
>JBBRNU010000652.1:0-2841 GCA_038230115.1 Chthonomonadales bacterium
ATAAAGAAGCGGCGCGGGCAGGGAAAATCCACGCCAGCGAGCCGGACAATCCTTCAGCGTTCGCCTATCTTTGAGCGAGGACGGTGACTGACGCGCCTGCTCCCGCCCGCAATTTCGCTGCCGGACGCGGGCTGAAATCCTGCAAAGCGGCCCGTCGAAAGAAGAACGCCCGTATGGAAACTATTCGCTGTGGGCAGTTCTCGCTGGATGTAGAAATCGTTCTCGTCCAGGGAACGCCCGTCACGCTGCGCGTTCCGGTTCGCCGCTGCGCCCTCGCCGAGCGCATGATCGCCTTGATCTCCAAGACCCCGGAGGGCCGGGTCGTGGCGCGCAAATTGACCCTCGACGCTTCCAGCCGCCAGTTTCTGGATGACGTGCCGGAAGGCGCGGGCGAGATCGAAATTGACGCCAGCGTCGTGCGCGCCGGGTTCGGCCCCGACCTCGACGTGATTCATTCCGCCGAATGCACCGTCCAGCGCTGCCAGGAAAGCTGCACGCCCCACTTCAAATTGATCCTCCAGCAATTCGGGTATGCCGAAGACGCGCGCAAGGAAACCGGCGCAGGCTGCCGCGAGCGGTAGGGCAATTATTTAACCCGCCACTCCTTTGGGCGAACTCACCTAACCCCCGGCCCCCTTCCCCGCCGGGGAAGGGGGAACGCGAAGCAGGAGCCGCGTTCTTGTTCCCGGAACGAGAGCGCCAACTGAAGCGAACAAAAGCGCCGCGAACCCGCCAACCTTGCGTTTAACCGATAGCATCAATGTTCAGTCACCCCCTTCCCCGGTGAAGGGAACCGGGGTTAGGTTGGATTGCAATTTTAAAACAGGGGCGGGGGTTAGGCGGCAGGGACAGCGACGGTCAGGCGTTCGAGCGTGGCGTCCATGACCTCGCGGGTTTGGGCCTGAATGGTGTAGAACATGGCTTCGCGCAAAAGTCGCTGCGCCGGGTGGTTCAGGCTGTTGGCGGCCCCGCTGCTGGCGGCGACGGCGGCATGGGCGGCGCGTGTCGCCAGTTCGATGCCCCACGCGCGCACCCGCACCGCTTCCGCAAAAAAATCTTCCTGGCCGCTGCGCGCTCCGACGTCGGCGATGGCGCGGCGAACCGCCTGCCACTCGTCGGCCAACACCGCTGCGGCGCGCTGTACGGACGCGATGCCACGCTTTTCGCCGGTTTCGCAGAGCAGGCGCACGCTGGCCTGCGCGCAGCCGACGGGCATGGCGGTCGCGCCCAATACGCCGTTGCGGTCGTTGCGCTGCATGGTGTCCCGGTCGGATTCGGCGAGCCGGTGCGCGCGGGGAATGAACCAGTCGTCGAGCGTCAATTCCACTGTTGATGAGGCGTTCATCGCGCACAGAGCCAGGGGTTTGGACGCGCGCAGGTCGCCCCAATGGTCGTTGGGCGGCGTGACATTCGCAAACAAATCGGCGAACTCTTCGCGCTGACCGGGCGACCAGAGGTACACGAAACGCCCGTCGGGCAGCGTGGCCCCAAACACGACCTGCCGCATCAATCCCCATCCCGTGACCCACGGCGCGGTTCCCGACAGGCGATACCCGCCTTCGCCCCCTTCGACCGGCATAGCGCGCAGCACGGGCGGGCCGGGACGCCGCAGGTGCGCGAACGAGACGGCGCAGAGCGTGCGGCCCGCCGCAAGATCGGGCAGCAGGCGGCGTTTCAAGTCGGCATTGGGGCCGTTTGCGATCATGCGCGACGGGCCGTGATGCTGCGCCTGCGTGAAGGTCGTGACGCCGCAGTAAGAGGCGAGAATTTCCGTAATTTCGCGCTGAGTCGCGCCGGAAGCGTCCAGACCGCCGAACTCGCGGGGAATGGCGAGGCCGAGCAGCCCGGCTCCGGCGAGCGCGCGGAAATTGGCCGGGTTGGGGCCGTCGCCCTGATCGGTCGTCTGGGCGTTCGGGCCGAAAAGCGTTGCGCCGATCTCGCGGGCGGTCGCAACCAGCGCGGCTTCCGCTTCCAACGGGGCGGGCGACGCCGACTCGCGGGGCGCGGACAGCCCGACGGCATCCGCGCCGCCGTTGCCGACAGTTTCACAACCCTGCTGGTTCGCCATACGTTCCCCTTCCTTGCCTCGCAATGCCGCCAACATTTTGGAATATCGCCATTTTACCTCATCGCCTGCAAGCGCCGCGCCTCGATTTGAACCGCCGAGACACAGAGACGCCGAGGAAGCGTTTAGAAACGATATTAAAACAATCCTCGCCCGCAGACAAGCGCTTTCCAGTCTGGAAACAGAGCGGCATTTAACCCGCGCAGGCGGGTTTCACAATTCCTGCCGGGGGTTTTAACCCCTCGGCTTCCGGCGTCACAATTCCAGACCGGGATTTCAACCTCGTGTCTGACGCTTTGGGATTGGTTCTCATCTACTATTTCTACGTTTTTCGAGCGCTTTGGTTGTCGTTAATAAAGAGGAAGGACGAGAAAGGATGCGAATTACAAGCGGGCTAAGAAGGATAACGGCGATCTTTGGGGCGGCGGTCGGGCTTGCTGCGAGCGGACGGGCGCAGGCCGCGCCAATCCAACCGCCGACATGGACGCTGCGAAGCGGCGTCAAAATTACGGCTTCGGGGCGATTTCGGCCCGGCGCGTACCGCTTGACGGATTCGGGGCAGGGCGTCGCGCAGGTCTCCGGGCATGATTTTACCCTCGACTTTGCCGGAGCCAGAATCAGCGGGCCGGGGCGCAGCGAGGGCGTCGGCCTGCACATCATGGACGCGCGCCGGGTCACGATCCGCAACGCGGACGTGAGCGGCTTTCTATGGGGCGTCGTGGTCGAGCGCAGCCGGGGCGTCGTCCTGCAAAACTGCCGGGCGTCGTACAATGCCC
>JBBRNU010000653.1:0-2827 GCA_038230115.1 Chthonomonadales bacterium
CGACCCCGCCGCCGAGCGCGCTCCATTGGATGAGCGTTCGGGCCGGGGCGAATGCCGCCTGCCAGGAAGGTTTGCGCGCAATGCGAATGCGAAAAGAAATGGGAAGCGGCATACGAAGGCTCCGGGTATGCCGGGGGCGCGCACGCTCCTACGGCGTTGATTCCGTAGGAGTCATCAGCCGCGAACGCGCAGTTCACGGCGGTTTCCAAAAGCGGGCGAACTCCATGCCCTGATTTTGTAGTACCCGAAACGCCGCCCGCGTGTCAAGGCGAAAAGAGGGCGCGACGAGGCGAATTCGTTTTCGCGCCCGGTCATCCTTGTTTCTATCTTGTTTCAATCCGCGTTTTGCGGATACAATAAACCCGGCTGGCCGCATCGCTGTCGGTTCCGCCTTTTCGTTCTTCTGCTGTTCTGCGCGATTTTGCGAGGAGGAGTTATGCCAGTTCGTTTTCTTGCGCGCATCGGGCTTGCCTGCGCGCTGCTGCTTTCGCTCGCATCCGTTGGGTTCGGGGCCGACGCGCCCGCCGCTTCCAGAGCCGACGCGCCCGCCGCTTCCAGAGCCGACGCGCCCGCCGCTTCCAGAGCCGACGCGCCCGCCGAGTTTCGCCTGACGCTTCTGCATACCAACGATCTGCACGGCCATATTTTCCCGTTCGCCTATACCGAAGCGGGGCGCGGCAATCAGGAGCGGCCTTCGGTCGGCGGCGCGGCCCGACGCGCCGCCCTGGTTCGCGACCTGCGACGGACTATCAAAAATCCGGTTCTGCTCGTGGATTCCGGCGACACGTTCACGCGCGGCCCGCTCACGAACGCCTGGGAGGGCATCGCCGACGCCGAAGCCATGAACGCGGTCGGCTACGATCTGGCCGCGCTCGGCAACAACGAATTCAAGGCCAAAGACGGGTACGAGGCGAACGACGCGGCGGGCGCGCAGTCGGCTCTGCTGCAGGTGGTGAAGCGGTCGCGGTTTCAGTGGCTCTGCGCGAATGCGACCGACGGCGCGGGCGCGCAGCTGGAGGGCGTGCAGCCTTATGTCGTGCGCGAAATCAACGGCGTGCGGGTCGGCTTTCTGGGCCTGACCGCGCCCCGCTCCGCCGCCTACCCGCAGACGAAAGGGTGGACGATTACCGACCCCATCGCCGTCGCCAAAGCGTGGATTCCGAAAGCGAGAGCGCATTGCGACCTGTTGATCGCGCTGACCCACATCGGCGTTGATCTGGATAAGCGTCTGGCGGCGGAAACGACGGGGCTGGACGCGATTGTGGGCGGCGACTCGCACACGTTTTTGTATCAGGCCGTCGAGGTCGTCAACCCGGAGGGCAAGAAAATCCCCATCGTGCAGGACGGCGAGTTCGGCGTCAATCTGGGCCGTCTCGATCTGCGTTTTACGCGCGGCGCGGACGAACGCTGGACGCTGGCAACCTACGCCTACGCCCTGCTTCCGGTCGGGGCGAACGTACGGGAAGCGTCGGACGTGACGGCGAAACTGGAACCCTATGTCCGCCCGTATCGCGAGGTCGTCGGGCATCTCGACCGGGTGGGCGCGACGCCCGCCGAGCGCAGTCAAATCACCAATCGCATTGTCGCCGACGCGCTGCGCCTGCAAACGCAAGCCGACTTCGCGCTCAATCCCGATGACAGCGGCTTCGAGGTTTTCCGCCATGCGGACGTCACGCGCTATGAGGTTTGCGCGATCCTGCCGTTCCGAAACCGCGTGGTCGTGGCCGCGCTGACCGGAGCCGACATTCAGGCGCTGCAAAAACTCGTCGCGAATTCCGTCCTTTCCGGGGACGCGGCCCATCTCGACCCCGCCCGGACGTATCAGGTCGCGTTCGTGAACTACGCCGCGCGTTCCGCCTACAAAGTCGCCGAAACCAGCCTGCGCGAAACCGGGCTGGACTCGCGGGAAGTGGTGATCGCCCACCTGCGCCACCTGCCCGGTCGCGCGACTTCGTCCCGCTAATTTATCGTGGCGCAAACCGTCCCGGCTGGTTCGTTCATTGGCGCGGTCAAGATAATGGGGGGCTGGCAAAACGAAAGAACCGGGGCGCGGAAACCATTAGAATGGTATCCACGCCCCGGTTCAATCCGGTCTGTGATTACGTTTGAAAAAGCCGACGACCGGATTCGAACCGGTGACCTGCTGTTTACGAAACAGCTGCTCTACCACTGAGCCACGTCGGCGCGTCTTGTTCCCGTTCGGCAAACACGCAGTCTCATTATAGCAAAATCCGGGCCGTTTGTCAAGGAAAATCCTCGCCGCACGGACTTTGCCGCGATGCTTACCGTATCTTCACAGAAGAGGGCGGGCAACCCTGGTCGGGCGCTGCTAGACGCGCCTTTCTTGCGTTCCTTCACGCCCCTCCCGCCGATTGAGGCAAGGGGAACGCAGGGCGCAGCGTATGCGTGGGAGGGCGCGTCTAGCAGGACAACGGTTGATTGCCCGTCCGCTGCATTTCGAAACGCTTCTTTGAGCGGCCAGTTCGTCTTCGCGAATGCGGTTAGGCGAACGAACATTAACACGATAACCGCTTTGTGAACGCCTGCCAATTGCCTGGCTGGTATTTGACGCTCCCATCTCGAACTTGTATTTAGCAGGCGGGCAATCGGCAGCCATACGTCTAACAGCGTCCTTCGTAACCCGAACGCTCGTCTCAGGGCAGGGGTATCGCGGGCGTCATGGGCGCAGGGCCAGCGCATCTTAATTAATGAGAAGTTGGGTCAAATAATCATTGTCCCAACCCGCCCGCTTCTGTCGGGCTTTGATTCCGCGCTTGTGGCTACTCTCCGCCCGCAGCAAGTTCAGCGCGATATGCCGCAGGACAGC
>JBBRNU010000654.1:0-2827 GCA_038230115.1 Chthonomonadales bacterium
CGCCGCGCCGCCCTGGTCGCGGCTTTTCTCGCGGGCGTCGCTGGCGTCCTGATCTCCCTCTCCATTCGGTCCGGCGGACAGGAGCAGGGCGGCCAGCGCGGGAACCAGGTCGGGGAAACTCGGCGTGATGTCGTCGAGCGTGCGCGAAAAAAGGGCCACGCGCACCCCGTTCACAACCTGCCCGTGCAGGGCGACTCGTCCCGGCTCTCCTATCGCCGGTTCGTCCAGCGCGCCGGTTTCGCGGGCAATGTGCGCCTGAGCGCGAATGCCGTCAAACTTGTCTTCTACGATGAACCCGCCGGGCATCTGCCTGGCAACGTCGGCGACATCGAGCGCGGGCGTCGCCAGCATGAATTTAAGGGCATGAAACAGGCGCATTTTGGCCTCGCCCAGCCGCCCCTGCCGCGCGAAAAGGGCTGTCGCGCCCAGATCGCCCGACAGCATGTTGCTGCGCTGCACGGTGGCGACCGGAACCCCGACCCAGCGCGCAATCGCGTCCTCGACCGCGCCCTCCTGCAAGCCCACGCGCAAATCGCCGCCCAGCAGCTTGACCAGGTACTTCGCTTCCAGGGGCGCGGCCATTTGCAGCAGTTCCGTCACCAGTTCCGTCTTGCGCTTGATGCCGGGCGTGACGGCGAGCGCGCTGAACCGGGCGGCAATGTCGGCCAAAGTCAAAACCGGGGAGCGCGCGGCAAGCGGGGAAAGGGCGGCGAAGCGCTCTCCGGCCAGATCGCCCAGGTCGCCCAGCGCAACCAGCCGCTCGCGCAGCGCGTTCGGCGCGTCGCCGGTAATCGTTTCCAGGGCGGTCAGCAGGGCGGCCTGCCCGACGTTGAGCGTGCGCTGATCGTGGAGCGGAAAGGCGTACCCGGCGAAATAGCGGGCCGCAATCGCCAGGTCGGTATCGTTCAGCCCGTCGAAATAGCCCGCGAGCGCGGCGGCTTTTTCCAGGCGCTTCGTCGTCCGCCCCACCGCCTCGGCGATGTCGGCGAAGCGCGCGAACGCCCCGGAATTCGGCGCGGACGCGTCCGACCCGGCAGTTTCAACAGGTTCGGCGGTCGTTGGCGTCATGGTCATGGTTTATTTTGCGCCATTTCGACGCGCAGGTTCGGATGGCGCGCTTCCGGGCCGGCTTCGGCGGCGACATCGCTGTCGGCGGCAGCGCGTTCGGTTTCTTCGGCAGGTTCGGCAGGCGGGGGGGCAGGACGACGCGGGCGCGGTTTTTTCACCGGCACGGTCGTGGCCTGACAGGTCGGACAAAAATAAATGACGCGCTCTTTTTCGCCGTCTTCGTCCTGCCGCGTCAATTGCCGCAGTTGCCGGATCGTATCGTCGCAGACGAGGCAGGGCAGATTGGTGCGGCGAAACACGTAATGCCGTGTTCCCCATTCCCGGCCCGGCGCGTATACCAGCGCGGCGTCATCGCGCATTCGGGCGCGGGTCGTATCCGGCACAGTCGCGCCGCCGTTTTCGTAAGCGAACCGCGCCGTTTCGGGGATCACGCGGCAAAGGCAGTTCAGATCGGCCCCGGTCAAGTCGCCGACCAGACGCCAGGGATCGAGGCGGCATTGAAACAGAATTTCCGCCCGCAGATAATTGCCCACCCCCGCCAGAACCTGTTGATCCAGCAGAACGGCCCCAATCGTTTGCGCGCTCCGCTCCCCTGCCAGCAGGCGCTGCAAGAAAACGGGCGTGTCGAAGGACGGCGCGTCCGGGTACGGCAGGACGTCCGGGCCGAGCGAAGCCAGATAAGCGTTCTCGACGCGCGGATCGCCCGCGCCGACCTCGAAAACCGGAGCCGACAGCAGGAGCGCCGCCGACGGCCCGGCCACGATGCGGGCGCGCTCGCGGCGGTCGGCGGGCGGGTCGGGAACAGCGGGCGCGATTTCCCACCGCCCCCACATCATCAGGTGCGCGTAGAAATAATAGCCGCCCTCGATCAGGCCGTATAAGTTTTTCCCGTGCGACCGCACCTGCTCCACGCGCCGCCCGGTTAGTTCCGCCCCATGCTCGGCGAGCCAGGCGCAGGCAGCTTTCGTGCGCGCAGTCAGCGTCGTGATGCGCTCACAGGTCAGAGCCGCGCCCACCAGATCGGCGTAGCGCCGCACTTCCGGGCCTTCCGGCATCGGCGTTTCCTCTCCTTTTCCGTTTCGTTCGCCCCTACCCCGGCGGCGCGACGGGAATGTCGCCCAG
Organism: Chthonomonadales bacterium; assembly: GCA_038230115.1. Lineage (GTDB taxonomy): Bacteria > Armatimonadota > Chthonomonadetes > Chthonomonadales > Chthonomonadaceae > JBBRNU01. The sequence continues at coordinate 2,191 of JBBRNU010000654.1, forward strand.
GATTTGCGCCGACGCGCTTTCTTCGGGACGAACGCCCTGAGCGCGCAGAAAAACGTCCGGCGTCTTCGTCGTCAGCTTCGGGAACAGCCGGAACAGCACGACCTGGACGCTGGCCGCAATCGGAACCGACAGCAGCAGTCCCCACAGCCCGAACAGCGCGCCGCCCAGCGTCAGGGCGAACAGCGAAATGACCGGGTGCAGGCCGACGCCCCCGCCTACCACGCGCGGCGTCACGATGTTGTCAAAAATCTGGTTCAAAAACAGCGTCATAACAACGGCGATCCCCCCAAACTCGACGCCGCCCGCCGCGAACGCCACGAGAAACGTAATGAGCGCGGTCACGAGCGGCCCGATGTAAGGAACGACATACAACAGCCCGCCGACCACGCCGACCAGCAGCGCGTAGCCCGCCAACTGCGAGTGAATCAGCGACATGGCGAACAGAAACGCAATCGTCGTCACGCCATACAGGGCCGATACGATCAGCAGGCCGCGCAGGTAATTGGAAAACACGCCCCCGATGTCTTTGGCGAAAACCGACATCGGCCCGCGCGCCCGTTCGGGAACCAGATAAAACACCCGCGCCCGCAGACGGTCAATGTCCAGCAGGAGATAAAACGTGACGATCAGCGTAATC
>JBBRNU010000655.1:0-2819 GCA_038230115.1 Chthonomonadales bacterium
GCGCTGCACGTTCTCGATCACCGCCATTTCCAGCTGCTCGCGCTCGGTAATGTCCTTGACGAGCGCGGGCAGCGTTGACAGCCCCGCCGCCTGCGCCGCGCGGAAACGGCGCTCGCCCGCCACCAACTGATACCGCTCATGCCCCATCTGACGGAGCAGAATGGGCTGCAAAACGCCATGCTCGCGGATAGAGGCGACCAGTTCTTCCATTTTCACGGGGTCGAAGAGGGTGCGCGGCTGATACGGGTTCGCTGTCACCTGCTCGACGGGAATTTCGCGCACCTGCCCGCCGCTCTCTTCCATGTTGTTTTCCGAAATCAGCGCGGCCAGTCCGCGCCCTAATCCTCGTTTATCCATGCTTCATAATCTCCTCTGCAATCGTGCGATAGGCGATGGCTCCGCGCGATTTGGGGTCGTAGAGCGCGATCGGCATTCCATGACTGGGCGACTCCGATAGGCGCACGTTGCGCGGCACGATTGTTTTCGATACTTTGTCCCGAAAAAACTTCTGCACGTCGTCCACCACCTGGTTCGCCAGCCGGGTGCGGTTGTCGTACATCGTCAGAATGACTTTGCCGACGTACAGGCGTGGGTTTAATTGCCGCCGCACCAGTTCCAGCGTTTTCAGCAGCTGGCTGATCCCTTCCAGCGCGTAATACTCCGTTTGGATGGGGATTATCACGGCGTCGGCGGCGACCAGCGCATTCAAGGTCAGCAGGCCGAGCGAGGGCGGGCCGTCAATCAAGATTATGTCGAAATACTCGCGCGCCGGTTCGAGCGCCTGCCGCAGAAAACTCTCGCGCGAAATCTTGGGCATCAATTCCAGATCGGCTCCGGCCAGATCAATCGTTGCGGGAAGGAGGGAGAGGTTGACAATGTTGGTGGCGACAACGGCGTCAATCACCGCCTTGCCGTTGATGAGAACGTCGTAGGTAGACGCTTTCACGCCGTTCCGGTCAATGCCCAGGCCGCTCGTCGCGTTGCCCTGCGGATCGGAGTCTACAAGGAGGACTTTCGCGCCCGACAGCGCCATGTAGGTCGCCAGATTGACCGCCGTCGTCGTCTTGCCGACGCCCCCCTTCTGGTTCACTACCGCATACACGATCCCCATACTGTTGCCCTTCCTGCGAATGCCGGGTGATAGCGCACGATGGCTCGCTTCGCGGTAGGATTGTTCTCGCCGCCGCCATTCTCCTGCCCCAATAATGCAAATGGAGCCGAATTTCAGCCCTACCAAATAGAAAAAGCATTTTTATAGTGCATAAATGTCTGTATTTTGGAACGTTTTTGCCGCTGAGAAGGGAAATGGACGGGCGGAGGCGAATAAAATGGAGCGCGGGCCAGTTCGACAGTCGAATGGTTTTGTTCGCGCCGGGAGCGAAATTTTCGTGTCAGCGCAATTCACCCCCTTCCAACAACAGGCGATAGAGGCCGACGGCTGCGATATTTGCGTGGCGGCGGGCGCGGGGTCAGGCAAAACCGGCGTCCTTGTCGAGAGATTTCTGCGTCTGGTCACGCCGGTTCACCGCGACGACCCGCCCCCGGAACCGCGCGTCGGCATTGAGGAAATCCTTGTCATCACGTTTACGGAAAAAGCCACCAAAGAAATGAAGTCGCGGATCGTCGCCGCCCTAACCCGTCAGGGACTGGAAGCGGAGCGACGCGCTGTCGAAACCGCTTACATCAGCACCATTCACGGCTTTTGCTCGCGCCTGCTTCAGGAAAACCCGTTCGAGGCCGGGGTTGACCCCCAATTTACCGTGCTGAACGGGCCGCGGGCCCGACGGCTTCTGCATCAGACCGTCGATCTGGTCGTCGCGGAGGCGTATGAAAGCCAGGATGCCGACGCGATGGAGTTGATTGCGACGGCCCAATCGTGGCGGCAGCGCGGCGAAAGCGGCGATCCCCTCGCCCTGCTCGCCAATGCCGTGGACGCCACGCTCGCCGCCCTGCGCGCTCAGGGCCGAACGCGCCAGGAAGTGGAAGCGCACTGGCGGCGCGGTCTGGACGCCAACGCCGCCCACGCCCTGGAGCCGGTCTGGGCCATCCTGACCCCCCTGCTGGACGACATCAGCGCGGCCCTGGCGAGCCTGGCTCTGATGCGGGCGAGTCTGCTGGGCGCGGCGCGTCTGGCCTGCGACGCGCTGCTGGAACATGCCGACGCCCTACGCCCGCGCCAAAAGCCCCTGCTGGAAACCCTCGAAGCGCTCGAAGCCACGCATAAGACCGTCAGCCGGGGCCGCCCGCGCGCTAATCTCGGCGCGACAGAAGAAATTACGCTCGCACAGTTGTTTCAGCGGATCAAAAATGCGGGCGAGGCGGCGAAAACGCTGTTCGGCGCGCAGGCCAATCGCGAGGGGCAGGCCGCGCAAACCGCGCATCGCCTGCTGGGGCTGACGGTTGCGGTCTGGCGGGCCTACGAGCAGGCCAAACGACAGCGCGGCGCGCTCGATACCGACGATCTGCAGACCGAAGCCCTGCGCCTGCTGGAAGAGTCGCCTAATGTGCGCGCCCGTTACCGCCGCCGCTTCCGGCATCTTATGGTGGACGAATTTCAGGATACCAATCCCTTACAAATGCGCTTGATCGAACTCCTGCACACGCCTGCCAATACACGCCCGGAACAAACTGCGTCCGTTGTAGGAGACGCCCGTCACACAGAAAAGACAAACGGAAACCGTTCCGCCCATTCCGCGCCTGCAAACCGCCTGTTCGTCGTCGGCGACGTGCAGCAGAGCATTTATGGATTTAGGCACGCGGAACCCGCTCTGTTTCAAGCCCTGGAACGCCGTTTTCGCGAAGAGAAGGTCGGCCTGCAC
>JBBRNU010000656.1:0-2816 GCA_038230115.1 Chthonomonadales bacterium
GCGTCCACGTCGAAGATCGGCGAAGACCAGATTTTCTACTGCAACCAGCGCGGCATCTCGACCGAAGACGCCGTGAGCATGATCGTGAACGGGTTCTGCAAGGAAGTGTTCCGCGAGCTGCCGATGGAATTTGCCGTCGAAGCCCAGAAACTGCTTGGCGTCAGTCTGGAAGGCAGCGTGGGTTAGGATTGGAGCCTGCTCTTGGACGGAGGAACCGACATGACAACGACCGCCGCCCTTCCGGGCGCGCACGCCAGAACCGGGAAAGTTTTCTACCCGACTTCGGATGGGAAACCGATGGCCGAAACCGACAAACACCGGGATCAGGGCGTCTACGTCATCGAAACGCTCAAAGCGCGCTACGCCGACCAGCCGGACGTGTATATTTCGGGCAACAACTTCGTGTTTTTTGTCGAGGGCGATCCGGCCCGCCGCATTTCGCCGGACGCCTATGTCGTGTTCGGCGTTCCGATGCGGCAGCGCGATTCGTACAAGGCGTGGGACGAGGGTGGCAAACTGCCTGACGTCGTTTTCGAGATCACATCGCGCAAAACGCAGAAGGAAGACCTCGAAAAAAAGCATCCGCTGTACGAGCAGGTTCTGCGCGTGCCGGAGTATTTTCGGTTCGACCCGACCGGCGATTATCTCAAGCCGCGCTTGCAGTGTCATCGGCTGGCGAATGGCGCGTATCAGACGCTGACGCCAGTCAACGGACGGATTTACAGCGAGCAGCTGGGGCTGGAACTGGTTATGGAAGGCGAAACGTTCCGCTTTTTCGATCCCGACACGAACGCCTTTCTGCTTTCGCCAGCGGAGTTGGCGCAGCGCGTCGAAGCGATGGAAGACGAGAACGCGCGCCTGCGTCAGGAATTAGAAGCCCTGCGGCGACGCTCGGATTCGTAAGCGGGCGGAATATTCGCTTCGTAACCGGACGAGGCCGGGAGTTGAAAACTTCCGGCAACCGCGCGATGCGTTTCAGCGCGCATAATTTTCATTTGGTTATTTGAGGGAGAGGACGAATCGGCATGGCGTTATTGGAAATTCGCGACCTGCGGGCGCGGGTCGCGGAAAAAGAGATTTTGAAGGGCATTTCGCTCACAGTCAACCCCGGCGAAGTCCACGCAATTATGGGGCCGAACGGGTCGGGCAAAAGCACGCTCGCGGGCGTACTGGCGGGTCGCGACGCTTACGAGGTGACGGGCGGCGAAGTTCTTTTTGAGGGCGAAGACCTGCTGGAAATGGCCCCGGAAGCGCGGGCGCAGGCCGGGATTTTTCTCGCCTTTCAGTACCCGGTCGAACTGCCCGGCGTCAACAATACTTACTTTTTGAAAGCGGCCCTGAACGCGATTCGCCGCAGCCGGGGCGAAGAAGAGCTGGACGCGGCGGAATTCACCGCCCTCGTCAAGCAGAAACTCAAAATTCTGGAAATTGACCCCAGCCTGCTCAAGCGCCCGGTCAACGAGGGCTTTTCCGGCGGCGAAAAGAAGCGCAACGAAATTTTCCAGATGGCCGTCCTCGACCCAAAACTCGCCATTCTCGACGAAACCGATTCGGGGCTGGACATTGACGCCCTTCGGCTGGTCGCGCAGGGCGTCAACACGCTGCGAACTCAGGCGCGGGCCATCGTCGTCGTCACGCATTATCAGCGCCTGCTCAATTACATCGAGCCGGATTTCGTTCACGTGCTGGCGAAGGGCCGCATCGTGAAATCGGGCGGCAAAGAGCTGGCGCTGGAACTGGAAGAAAAGGGCTACGGCTGGGTCGAAAACGAGCTGGCGGCGGTTTGACGGGCGGAAGGAAATGTTGAGAACCATTATGACGATGGAAACGAGCCGGGGCGCGAGCCAAAAAGCGGATACGGAAACCAACAGTTACGCGAGCAGTTTTGAGGCGTTTCGGACCAGCGGCGATTTCGGCGCGACCGAATGGCTGAAACCCCTTCGAGAAGCCGCCTTCGCGCGCTTCGCCGAGATCGGCTTTCCCACGCGCCGGGACGAGGAGTTTCGCTACACGCCGGTCACGCCGATTGCCGAAACGCCGTTCCGTCTGGCGACGCGGGACGATTTCGACTTTGATTCGGCGGCAGGCGTGACCCCGGACGCGCTGCGTGCGTTTACGTTCGGCGACCTGCCCGGTCATCGGTTGGTCTTCGTCAATGGCCGCTACGCGCCCGCCCTTTCGCGGCTGGAAACGCTGCCCAATGGCGTGCGCGCGGGCAGTCTAGCCGAGGCGCTGCGAACCGATGGCGCAACACTGGAACCGCATTTCGCGTCGTCCGACCATCATGCCGCCGCGCCGCCCAACGCTTTTACGGCCCTCAACACGGCCTTCTTTGCCGATGGCGCGGCGATTGTTCTGCCCCGTAATGCCGTTGTCGCCGACCCGATTCATCTGCTGTTCGTCTCGACTGCAGCGGCGGAGCCGACCGTTTCGCATCCGCGCACCCTCATCGTGGCGGGCGAAAACAGTCAGGCCACAATTATCGAGAGCTACGTCGGCGTGGGCGAAGGCGTGTATTTCACGAATGGCGTGACCGAAATCATTGCGGGCGCGAACGCCGTGATTGACCACTACAAGATAAACCGGGAAAGTCTGCAAGCGTATCATGTCGGTCTGATGTCGGTTGACCTGGCGCGCGGCAGTCATTTTTCCTCGCACGCGATCACGCTGGGCGGCGGGCTGACGCGAAATGAAGCCGACGTGAAATTGGGCGGCGAGGGCATCGAATGCACGCTCAACGGTCTGTATTTGGCGAACGCACGACGGCTGGTTGATAACCACACAGCGATTGACCATGCCATGCCGCCCAATTTCAC
>JBBRNU010000657.1:0-2803 GCA_038230115.1 Chthonomonadales bacterium
GCTTCGAGATTGGCGGCGGCGATGTCAATGGACTGCCGCGTGAGTTTGGGCTGTGCGCCCGCCTCGGCCTCGACCTTCGCCAGCCGCGCCTTGCTGACCTGCACGTTTTGCAGGTATTGGTCAATGCCGTTCGCGGTCTGCGACTGCTGATAATCGGCGGTCTTGCGCGAGGCGGCCAGACGCGCCTGCGCGCCCGCCAATTGCGCTCGGAGCGCGGCGACCTGGCTGTTGACCTCCTGCGGGTCAATGCTCGCCAGCGTCTGTCCCTGCCGCACAATCGCGCCCGCGTCCACAAATAATTTCGAGATTCGCCCGCCGACTTTGGATTTTACCTCGACGGTTCGCAGGGGCTGGATCGTGCCGGTTTCGATGACCTTGACTTCCACGTCGCCGCGCTGGACGGTTTCGCTGCGCTCGACTTTGGCGGTCGGCTTGAGCAGTCGCCGCGCGCCAATAAATAAAATCAGGCCCATCAAGACCAGCGGCAGTCCGCATCCGAGCAGTACGCGATTCCTCATCCTTTTCCTCTTCGCTTCGCCCGGTTGCTCAGGCGTAATATCGCGCGGCGCGCAAAAAAGCGTTCAGGCGCGGGCCGCGTCGTTTCGTTCGGGCATGACCTCACACCGACTACTGCGCCCGCGCCCGTGAGGTTTCGGTAATTTCGTCCCGCCCGGTTCCGGTCGCTTTTGCCCGCCGTCTTCGCGCTTGACGGGAAGTCGGTTGTGGCCTATACTAAATTGAGAATTCTCTTCCGGCAACCCTGACCAGGAAATTTTCAGTTGCTGACGAACGGGAGCGAACGGGATGGTAACCCCGTTCTGAAATGCCTGAGCCGCCTGCGCGGGCTTAAATGCGCGCTCTGACTGATTTGCTTGCGCGGGCTGAAGAGCGCTCTGCCTCCTCTACTTTTGCGGGTTGAGGATTTAAGGACGCGCTTTGACCTTCGGCATTGCAGCCCTCGAAGGAGGGCTGTGCATTTCAGAACGGGGATTCATTCCCGTTCGCCGCATTTCAGAACGGGGATTCATTCCCGTTCGCCGCATTTCAGAACGGGGATTCATTCCCGTTCGCCGCATTTCAGAACGGGGTTACCATCCCGTTCTATCCCATGCGCCAAATAAGCGGTCAAGCAAGAAACATGGATTGGATGGAGCGATTATGTGGACGGAAGCGCAGCTGGTTTCGGACTTGCGGGACATGGGACTGGGCGAGGGCGCGACGGTGTTGGCGCATACCTCCCTGCGCGCAATGGGCAAAATCGAGGGCGGGGCCGAAACCCTTGTGCGCGCGTTTCGCCGCACGCTGGGCGCGACCGGCACGCTGATGGTTCCCACTTTCACCTTCGATCACAGCGACCCGGCAGGCTGGCGCGACCCGCCCCGAACGCCGGACGACCTGGAGCGAATGCGCGCCCTGATCCCGACCTTCGATCCCGACAAGTCGCCCGCGTGGATACAGTGGATGGGCGTTTTTCCCGAAGTCGTGCGGAAGCAGCCGGACGCGCGGCGCAGCGTGCATCCGGTCGTGTCGTTTGCGGCAATTGGCGCGAACGCCGACTTTCTGACGCAGAACGCGCCGTTTCACTACCCATTGGGCAGCGAAAGCCCGCTTGCGCGCCTGCATCAGTTGAACGGGTACGTCCTGCTGATCGGGGTGGGGCAGGAGTGCAACTCGTCGCTGCATCTGGCCGAAGTCTGGGCCGACGTGCCGTACATTCATCGCTCGGTCACGCTGAAAACCGGCGCGGACGAGTGGGCCGTGATGCAGGGCAGCCCGGAATGCAGCGACGGCTTCGGGCGTATCGAGCCGTTATTGCGCCACAGCCGCCTGCTGCACACGGGCTACCTCGGCAACGCGGCGAGCAGTCTGATGCGGCAGCGGCAGGTCGTCTCGATGGCGATTGCCCTCCTGCAAGGGGATGGCGCGGCCCTGCTTTGCGACGACCCCGCCTGCCCCTACTGCCCCACCGCCCGCAAATACACCGCCGCGCAACGCTGAAGCCGCATATTTCCGCCCAACTCAAAATCACGCCATTAAATTTTATTAAGGTAGTACAAAACGTATTGACAAAAAATGGGGGGGTAGTATAATGCGGTTGGTTGCTTCTTCGCCCGTAGCAACCGGCGTGTCGCGCAGCCTGGTCACTCGTTTCTTTTCCTGGACGGAAGGGAAATGCATGAAAACTCGCTCGCTCTTCCCTTGCCTTTGCCGCAGCATCTTGCTATCAGCCGCTGCGCTCCTCACCGTTTGCTTCGCGCCTGTCGCCCAAGCGCAAGATGCGTGTTCGACAGTGGCAATAATTGGCTACCCGACACCGCCCGTAGCGGTCCTGCTAGGCGAGACATATACCCTCTCGGTGTCAGAGACAAGTCCCGCTCCGCTGACCCCGGTATCGGTTCAACTCTACTCCTGCGCTGGCTCGGAAACAACGCCAAATGGGAACTGGGTGATCAAAGGAACCGCAAATGGCGGCTCACACACTTGGAATTGCTCCAACAGCGCCTACGGTTACTATTGGTGGCAGGGCCGTGGCTATGACAGCTACCAGCCTGTCGCTGATAGAATCCCGTTCTTCTCCAACGCATATGGCCCTTATACCACCTATGGAACTGATCCCATCGGTGGCACTGGCGGTCCTTTCAAGGGCTAGCTAGTCCCATTGCGCGACACGCTCTCGATTGGCCTCCTTGATTGTGGCGAAACGAAAGAGGTATTCAAATGCGGACTTGGCTCAATATCGGTTTGTTTCTTCTTGCAGGCTCCTTGTTAAGCGCTCATAAGAGCTACGCGCAGATGTCGCGAA
>JBBRNU010000658.1:0-2797 GCA_038230115.1 Chthonomonadales bacterium
AAAACGCAGATTGGCCCGGTCGCCGACGACGATTCGTTCGCCTACCTGCGGCCCGAAACCGCGCAGGGGATGTTTGTGAACTTCAAGAACGTTCTCGACTCGACGTCGCGCAAGCTGCCGTTCGGCATCGCGCAAATCGGGAAATCGTTCCGCAACGAGATCACGCCGCGCAACTTCATCTTTCGGGTGCGCGAACTGGAACAGATGGAAATCGAGTACTTCGTGTTTCCCGAAGACGCGCCCCGGCTTCACGATGCGTGGATCGAGGATCACGTGAACTGGTGGGTCAATGAAGTGGGGCTGAAGCGCGAAAACTTGAGCCTGTTCGAGCATCCCAGAGAGAAACTGGCGCACTATTCCGACCGCACCGTAGACATCCTGTACAACTTCCCGACGCTGGGCTTCGACGAACTGGAAGGCATCGCCAACCGCACAGATTGGGATTTATTCTCGCACAGCCGCGATCAGGCCAACATTGCCGCCTCGGAAAATTCGCGGATGAAGGCAATGAAGAACGAACATTCGACCGAGCGGCTGACCTATTTCGACCAGCCCAACAACAAACACATGGTTCCGTTCGTCATCGAACCGGCGGCGGGCGTGGATCGGGGCTGTCTGGCCGCGCTCGCCGAAGCCTACGACGAGGAGGTTCTGGAAAACGGCGAGACGCGCGTCGTGCTGCGCTTGAAGCCCGCCCTCGCGCCGATCAAAGTGGCCGTCCTGCCGCTCAAGAAAAGCGACCCGGAGATTTTCGCGCTCGCCAAAAGTATCAAAACCACGCTGCAAGCGACCGGCGAAATGCGCGCCGTGTACGACGACTCGGCCAGCATCGGCAAGCTGTACCGCCGTCAGGACGAAATCGGAACGCCCTTCTGCGTGACCGTTGACTTTGAGTCCGTCGGCAAAAGCCGCGACGGGGACAACACACTCAAAGACACTGTAACCATCCGCGACCGCGATTCTATGCAGCAGGAGCGCGTGCGCGTAGACGACCTGCAAGCCTACGTGCGGGCGCGGATTTGAACGCGGGCGGAAAATTGGACAGCCGGGAATGAATGCCCGTTCTAAAAGACGGGACGAGGAGAGAACGGGAATGAATGCCCGTTCTGAAATGCAAGCCCTCCTTCGAGGGCTAAAGGCCAATGCCAAAGGTCAGAGAGCGTTTCCAACCAGAACCTTATTCACTCCGCGCAGGCAAACAAGGGCGAGCGCGCGTTCAGCCAGCGCCGTCTTTAGCCCGCGCAGGCGGGCTATGCATTTCAGGACGGGGATTTATTCTCGTCCTGCCCATTCGCCCTGTCCCCGCGCCTTAAGCGGCTAGCCCGTGTTTCGCAGACCGGCGCTGATGCCGTTGATGGTGGCGGCGAGGGCGTAGTTCAGGTCGTCGCCGGTTTCGCCCGCGCGCTTGCGGCGCAGCAGTTCCACTTGAATCAGGCTCATCGGGTCTACATAGGGATTTCGCAGGCGGATGGAATTGGCGAGCGTTCGGTCGCGCTCCAACAATTCCATCTGCCCGGTCACCTGCAAAGTCAGAGATTTGGCCCGCTCGAACTCTTCGGTCAGCAGGGCGAAAACCCGGTCGCGCAGACCCGCGTCGCCCACCAGCTCGGCGTAACGGCGCGCGATGTTCCAATCGGCTTTGGCAAGCCCGACTTCGACGTTGCGAATCATGTCCTGAAATAAAGGGAACTGGCGCATCATGGTTTGCAGCAGGGGTAGATGGGCCGGGTTCGCCGCGACGAAACGCTCCAGGGCGTAGCCGACGCCGAACCACGCGGGCAGAACGTGCCGCGACTGCATCCAGCCGAAGACCCACGGGATGGCGCGCAGGTCGTCCAGCCCGCGCCGCGCGCCCCGCCGGGCTGGGCGCGACCCGATGCGCGCGTTTTCCAGCTCGCCGACCGGCGTGGCTTCCTCGAAATAGGGCAGAATGTCGGGATTGTCGCCGATGTGCTGTCGGTAATACGTGTAGGCGTCCTGCGACATAATTTCCATCGCGTCCGTCCACGCCGCGTCAATATCCGCCCCCCACCCTTCGGCCCGCGTCAGGGCTTCCAGCGCCGCCGCCACCATCAATTCCAGATTGCGCTCGCCGATTTCGCCGTCGGCGTACTTCCAGTTCAGGACTTCGCCCTGCTCGGTGATTTTGAGCGCGCCCGAAAACGCGCCTGGCGGCTGCGCGGCAATCGCCCGGTGCGTCGGCCCGCCGCCCCGCCCGACCGTGCCGCCGCGCCCGTGAAACAGGCGCAGGCGCACGTCACACTCGCGCGCGACCTCGTGCAAATCCCGGTGCGCCTTGTAAATTTCCCACGTGCTGGTCAGCATCCCGCCGTCTTTGTTGGAGTCGGAGTAGCCGAGCATGACTTCCTGCGCCCGTCCCCACGAATCGAGCAGAGCTTTGTAGGCCGGGGCCGTCCAGAGCGCGCGGCAAATCGCGGGGCAGTTTCGCAGGTCTTCGATGGACTCGAAGAGCGGAACCGGCATCACGCCAGGGTCTTTGCCATCGTCTGAAGCCGCCATCTGCACGCCGTTGACGCCCGCCAGCCAGGTCACCGTCAGCAGGTCGTCCACGCCGGTCGCGCCGCTGATGATATAGGCGCGCACCGACTGCGGCGGGAAATCGCGTTTCCATTGGGCGAGGGCGCGAAACGTGTCCAGCACGGTCGCGGTTTCCGGCGAAATGGGAACCGGCATCTGGTCGAGCGCGAGTCCGGCCCCGTCCGACATTTCGCGCCGCGCCTGCGCGTGCCATTTCGCGTGCTGCCGAATGTCGAGCGTGTGCAGGTGAAAGCCGAAC
>JBBRNU010000659.1:0-2794 GCA_038230115.1 Chthonomonadales bacterium
CCTCAATACTTCGCCTGCCATCGCGCCCGAAACGCCAGAAACCCCGCCTCCGCCAATAGCTCCTCGACCTGCCCGCGCGAAAAAAACAGAACCGCAAATACCCCTTGTCCCGCCAGACCCGCTCGCCATGCAGCCGCCCGACCCCCCGCATTTTCCGCACCCGGCTGCAATGCACGCCCAACAACGAGGCCGCCTCCCCGGTCGTAATCCAATCGTCCGGGATGTCCACGTTCCGTTTTGCGGACACGGGCGGGCCAGGCGCACGGAGCCACCCTGCCCGACGCCACCGCGCACTGGCGCGAGGGCAAGCAGCGGCTCACGGCCCAGGTCTGGAACGGCCTCGTTCTGCCCGACGCCAGGCCGGGGCGCGCGGCGTTTCGCGTGGTGGCGATTTTTGATGCGCGCTCTTCGGAGCCGCTCTTGCTGGCAACGAACCTCGACGTGTCGGCGGAAGCGTTGTGGCGGCTGTACCGCGATCGTTGGGCCGTCGAGCAGCCGCCCCTGGCCGCCACCGATGCTGGGCGGCGCGTGCGCCTTTGTCTTCGGAGCCGAAAGCCGCGTTCGTTTGCCGGAGTTGGCTCTGCTGGCGGGCAGCCTTCTTTCCGATGTCGCCGCCACCGGCCAGCCGATCTCTACGGGCTTCTGAGATCGGGTCGCCCGTCCGACCTGCGGGCGACTGCGGCGGGCATTGGCGTCGGTGCATTCTGCCGACTTGCCCGCCCTCGCCGGACAACTTCGCAAAAAGAACCGTGTCACAGCCCATCGCAAGACGGGCGTGGACGCCCACCTGCGTACAAAGGCGATACCAACGCCACGAGCGGGGACGTCAGCCGCCTCATTTACCGGAAACTGAAGGTTACTCAGGTTCTCTTTTTTCTACCGTGTCCCCTTTTTCCTGTTTTTGCTGAGGCAGCGTCAGGCGCTCACGGGCGCGACGGAGGGCTTTCTGCAATTCCTGATCCAGCAGTGGCGTCGGCAGTCTTTTGGTGAAATACTCGGCGACACGAATATCGCTGTTGTCCAATTCTAACGACTCGATTTGCTGCGGCGACCGCTCGCTGCATAGAATCAAGCCGATGGGCGCTTCGTCCTGCTTGCGACGCTCGTACCGATTCAGCCAGCGGAGGTAGCGTTCCATCTGGACTTTATGCGCGGCGGTGAACTTTTCCAGTTTGAGTTCGATGGCGACAAAATGACTCCATGACAATTGTTGGGACACTGTCCCAACATTCTTGCTGCCGGGATAGGGTTCCGCAAATTGCATCATACGAACCAGATTATCTTTGGTGCAACCGCGCCCAAACTCCCGAGTTAGTTGTCTCGACAGGGTAGAGATAATCTGTTCGCCATAAGCGGCGCGTTCCTCGCGTAAGACGTCTGTGCGGATGCGATTGCCAATATTCCAGTACAGCAGCGTCAGTTCGCGGTTGACGGCGACAGCAGCGCGTTCCCGCGCTTCCGTTGATGAGGCGGCGCAGGTCGCCAAGCAAACCAATGACATCCGGTTCGCTGCTCTTGACAGGCGGAGAGAGATTATCTCCGGGCATGGGCGTTTATCCTTCTTCCGCCAAATTGGTTTATCGGCGTAAAAGGTTGTCAGGCCAGCGGCGAGGCGAAGCGCCAGTCCTGCGCGCCTCGTTTTCGTTAGATTGCGCTTTCCGCTATCCTCTTGCCTTGGAATACCGCGCCATCCACTCGTAATCCTGTGTATTTTCCGTCAGGCGTATCTGGTCTAAATCGGCGCGGCTCTCCAGCGACAGGCCCGGCTGCGATTTCAACGCTTCCAGACCGGCGCGCAGGCGGTCTTTCCGTATCTGGCAGACGGGGCCGGAACTGTTGGGCGCGGCAAGCAGGTCGGGGACGGAAGGGGCGGTATCGCCGGGGCGATGCCGGTCGCGATAGCGAACCATGCAAGCGGCGGCACGGGTTCCCGTTAAGACAAACGATAACTTGCTTCGCCTTCTCTTTGTAAATACTCCAACCGGGCAAAATGTTGTGTTGTGTAGGCGTCGAGGCGACTCCGGGTTTCCTTACCGACATAGCCCAAAAAAGAATTCTTTGTAAATTGTCCTTTGAGGTCATCGAACTGGCCGCGAAATTGAGCGACGGTAAAGCAGCGTAATTTCGGCGCAACCGTGTTAGCGAACCGATGCCAGACGCGATTTTGTGGATTGGATGCGGCGACGATAAAAATAATTGGGAAGCGGAGAGACTCTGCACGAAAACGGAGTTGAGCAGGAGATGACAAAGGGCAAGGTCTTTGCAAGCAGCGCCGGATGACTTGGACGCAGAGCCAGACGGCAGAAAGCAAACCGGCGGTTAAGCGAAGGCGTAAAACCTGAGAGGGATGGAGCTGAGCGGATTCGAACCGCTGACCTCCTCGATGCGAACGAGGCGCTCTCCCAACTGAGCCACAGCCCCTTACAGGTCTCTGCACGCCCCGACCAGCGCCGAACGCTTCCGGCGACAGCGGGTTGTGCAGGCATAGTATACCATTCCTGGTCGTCGCGGTCAAGGAGATTTTTCGCGCCCCGCCGCGAAAGCCCGGCAGCAACGGCTGGATGGAGCGGACGAGGCAGGAAGACCGGGCAAAAATTAAAAGAGCAGGTCGTGGAAGGCGCTGCGGAAGCGGAACGACAAATGACGCTGCAAGCCGGAAGGATAACTTTCCGGCTTGCAAGGCAGGCTGGCGGCGCGCAGGGCGGGCCGACTTGAGGTTATCGCGTGGCGGTCAGACCTGCCGTCTTGAGCGCGCTGGCGACCTGCGCGAGACGCTTGCCCTGGAAACGGGCCA
>JBBRNU010000660.1:0-2786 GCA_038230115.1 Chthonomonadales bacterium
CTGGAGCGCATCGTCCGCATCGCGGAACTGGCTCCCGACGATCCCGCCCTGGAAATCGGCGGCGGGCTGGGCGGTCTGACGCTCGCCCTCGCCCGCGTCGCCCCCGTCGTCACTACCATCGAAATTGACCTGCGCCTGGAACCGATCCTGCGCGAGGTCACGGCTTCCTTCCCTAACGTGCGGCTGATTTTCGAGGACTTCCTGCGCCTCGACCCGACCGAATTGTTCGATACGGCGTTCGGCGACCGACCGGGCGTCGTTGTCGCCAATATCCCGTATTACATCACAACCCCGATTCTGGAACGGCTGCTGACGCACAAGACACGCCTGAAACGCATCGTTCTGCTCGTGCAGCAGGAGTTCGCGCGCCGCATGGTGGCCGCGCCCGGCTCCGACGACTGCGGCGCGATGTCGCTGTACGTGCAGTACAACGCAAAGGTGGAGTTGGTTGGCGTCGTGCCGCCGAACGTGTTTCTGCCCGCGCCCGAAGTCAGCTCGGCGATTATCGCCCTCGATCCCGTCGTTCCCGGCACGGTCGCCGTGCGCGACGAGACCCGGATGTTTATGCTGATCCGCGCCGCGTTCGGGCAGCGCCGCAAGACCCTGCTCAACGCCCTGGTTCGCGCCCCCGCCTCGTTCCATCTGGGTTTCACGATGGACGACCGCGCCAAAGCCGAGGCCTTGCTCGCCCGCGCCGAAATTGACCCGAACCGACGCGGCGAAACGCTCTCGCTGCCGGAATTCGCCCGCCTCGCCGATCTTTCGCTGGACGATCCGGGCCTATAAAAGACCCGGCAAACGCGGTTCAGGTTCGCTTTCCTAGCCTCTTTTCGTCCGGCTCTTGACAAACCCGGCGTTCGCCCTTATAATGTAAATACTTCGCGGGAGTAGCTCAATGGTAGAGCGTTAGCTTCCCAAGCTAAATGTTGCGAGTTCGAGCCTCGTCTCCCGCTCCACGTTCTGCATCGGTTGTCGGCAGGAAGTCGGTAAGTCAGAAAAAAGCGCGCAGTGCAGCCGTTGCGCGCGTCGTTTGCCTCGGAGCCGTACCCAAGTGGCTAAGGGAGCGGACTGCAAATCCGTCATCACCAGTTCGATTCTGGTCGGCTCCTCCATCCCCTCCGTTTCCCCTGTTTTTAACCGCGCGGCTGACCCATAATCTTTCCATCCGTTCGCCAATCGCGCAAGCGCCGACCCGGTTCTTTTGAGGAGGCCGCCTTGTCCGGTGTTGACCCGCCCCGAACCGTCGCCGACGCCCAGCCAACCCCAACAACCCGGCCCGCTATGCCTCGCCTGCATCTGGATTATCTGGACGGTTTGCGCGCTCTCGCCGCCCTTTTTGTCATCGCGCACCACGCCCATCGCACCGTCTGGTGGCCGACTTATCCTGGCGGCTTGAGCGGCCTGCTCGTCAGTCCGTTTCTGTACGGGCATTTCAGCGTGAGCGTCTTTATTACGCTCTCCGGGTTCTGCCTGATGCTGCCGGTCGTGCGCGGCGACGGGCATTTGCGCGGCGGGCTGGCGGCGTTCTTCCAGCGCCGGGCCTGGCGCATTCTGCCGCCGTACTATCTTGCCATGCTCGCCTGCCTCGCTCTGGCGCGCTTCCACGAGACGCGCCGCAACGTCCTGACCCACCTGCTCCTGGTTCACAACCTGTTGCCGACCACGTATTCGGGCATCAACGGCGCGTTCTGGAGCATCGCGGTCGAGTGGCAGATTTATTTTGCGTTTCCGCTGCTGGTGTGGGGATGGCGTCGGATCGGGGCCGGTTGGTTGACGCTAGCGACGGTCGCCGTCTCTTACGTGTTATGTCCTGCTAATTTCGTACCAGAACCCGAGTCTAGTATCCTGCTAATTCCGTACCAGTTTGTTGGCCCGCCCGGAGGAGAAATGCAAAGAGGTGAAGAACATCTTAATTGCACACAACCAACGGGCGGGGGCGCTCCTGTTTGCCGCAGGTGCGCCTTCGTCCAATGTCGCTTTCGTAGGAGCAGACCTGGAAGAACCGGGCAGCGTGGAAACGCGCACAAACCGCCATTGACGACACCGACAGAGGCGGCGAGGACATTTAGTACCGAACGGTAACAATCCTGCTAATTTCGTACCAGTGGCATAGGTAGACAAATGTGCAAACTGTGGTACGGAATTAGCAGGACCAAACACCTTACGCCGCTTACTTCGCGCTCAACGAAACCCCCTGGCGCGGCCTGACGCCGCATTTTCTGGCCCTCTTCACGCTGGGAATGCTCGGCGCGCACATCGCCTTCGACAAAAGTGAAGATTGCGCCCGCCTTCGCGACCGCTGGCCCTGGATGCGAATCGCGCTGGGCCTCAGCGTTTTCTTAGGCGCGCTCTGCTGGCATTGGGGAAAACAAATCGAGGACGCCAATTTCGGTCTGGCCGATCTGCTGGTCGGGCTGGCCGCGATGTGCCTGCTCATCGGAGCCGCGCCGCCGCGCCCAAGCCGGGCGCGCGGCTGGCTGTCGTATCCGCCGCACGTCGCACTGGGAACCTTCTCCTACAGCGTTTACCTGATGCACTGGCCCGTATTGGGATTTGTGCAGCGCCATCTGCCCGCCGCCTGGCATCTCTCCCCGCTCGCCAATTTTCTGTTTCTGCTCGTCGTCGGAATGCCGCTGATCCTCGCCGTTTCCTACCTTTTCTACCTCGGCTGCGAGCGCCCGTTCCTCGTCTGGCGTCGCCGCGCCCAATCCACCGCCGCCTGACCCGACATTCCGCTCGAACGAGAGGGCGCAGCCTTACAAAATAGGGCAGGGCAAGCCCTGCCC
>JBBRNU010000661.1:0-2786 GCA_038230115.1 Chthonomonadales bacterium
GGCATAGGAAACGCCCTCCACCACGTCTTTGTGAATCGGACGCAGACGGTCGCGCGCGGAGGCCATCGCCTGGTTTTTCGCCGCCTGACGCCGCCCGGCCCAGACCAATCCGCCCACGCCCAGCCCCAGCCCGCCGACCGCAAGCAGCGTCGGCACGCCGGAGCCGCCCTCGCGCGCGGGAGCCGTTTCCCCGCTGTCGCGGCTGTCGCGCGCAATCGGCGGCGGCACGCCCATGCGTCCGGGATTGCCGTCCGGGTCGCCCGCCAATCGGTCGAGCGCAGCTAAAATTTTAATGACGCCCGTGGTCGGGTCGGACTTGACGGCGGCCTTGTTGTCGGCGACTATCTGCCTGATTTGCGGAACGGGCAGCGCGTCCGTCGCGACGGAAAAGCCGCGGTCTGTCACGATAACCAGCGCGCCGCGCCCCAATCCAAGATGGTTATGCAAATCGGCGGTATAGGCGCTGCGGTCGTAATTGGCGCGCAGGGGCAGCGAGCGTTCGCGCAGGAAAGCGACTTTTAAGGGCTGAATGGACGTGAGACTACGGGTTTCGGAGCGCAGGCGGCTCTCGTCAATCTGGCCCCGGATGGATTTGCCGACGAAGATGTCGGCGCGCTGCAGCGCCTGCGCCAACGGGTCGCGGTCGCCAGGGTTCAGTTTGTCCTGCGCGGAGACCGGCGATGCCAGCGCCACGCACAGGAAGGTCAGGAAACACAGGACGGTTCGCATGGGAAGTTTCCTTATCGCCGGATCGCCGGACAGAAGACAAACGCCCTAACCCCGCCTTTTCCCGGTGGGGAAGGAAAGCGGGTTTTAGGGCGTCCAGGTCTTGATAATCGTGACACCGCTTGTTAGTCGCGCGCCGGGGTCAGCCCGGACAGCAGGATGCTGAAGCCGATGACGACATTCGCCACGACCCAGGGAACCAGCTGCCAGGTTCCGATTTCCACGCCGACCGGAGTCGTGCCGCGCAGGAATTCCCAGCCCAGATGCAGGGTCAGGCCCAGCGCCATCCAGCCCAGCAGCCGCCGCTCGGTTTTGCTCGACGCGCCCAGGGCGATCAGCGCGCCGGGAATCAGGATGCTATGCCCGATCAAGTTGGCGTGGGCCGTCATGCCGAAATAACCCGTCAGCCAGTCCGGGAACAGCAGACCGAACGCCAGCGCCGTCGTTCCCCAGAAGGGATAGCCCAGGTTACTGCCCGCTTTGCGCCGCAGATATCCCAGCACGCCGCACCCGGTGAACAGGCCCGCCACGATCCAGAAGCGCGCGATGCCGTCGCCATAGACGTTCGCGGCCAGTTTCGCCGCGCCCGCCGCATCAATTATGCCCGCGCCGTACTTGTCGCTGGGGCCTTTCTTTTGGGCCGACTTTTGCAGCACGCACTGCACGTCATCCGGGTCTTTCACGCCCTGCGCCACGACGAGGGCCGCGACCGCAGCGGCGTGGGGCGAGGCCATCGAGGTTCCCTGAAACGCGAAATAATCATCGAGAACTGCGCCGTCCTGCCCGCGCAGCACGGTGTTTTGCAGGATGCCGCCCGCCTCGCCGCCGACCTGCTTGTCGCCGCCCGGCGCGGCAATCGCGATCTGCTTGCCCCACGTCGAGTAGAAACTCAGGTCGCCCTTCGGCCCGACGGCGGAGACGGCCACGCAGTCTTTGTACGCGGCAGGATAGCCCACGCCTTCGCGCCCGGAGTTGCCCGCCGCGCAGATAATCGTGACGCCTTTTTTCTTGGCGTATTCACACGCCGCCGCCATGACCTTGTCGGGATACGGCCCGCCCAGGCTCATGTTGATGACGTTGGCCCCGTGATCGGCGGCCCACCGAATCGCTTCGGCGATGGTGGCGGAACTGCCGCTGCCGCCCGTGCTCAGGACTTTAATCGGCATAATGGCGGCCTCGAAAGCCAGCCCCGCCACGCCCTCTTTGTTGTCCGTGCTTTCGGCGATGGTTCCGGCGACGTGCGTGCCATGCCCGTTGTCGTCGTAGGGGGTGTCGTCGCGGAAGACGAAATCGTAGCCCTTGACGAATTTGGTCTCGCCGAAGTCACGGGCGCGCTTGCCCTTTTTGGAGTCGCTGGAAGCCACGCCAGTGTCAATCACGGCCACGATAGCGCCCTTGCCGCGCGTCACGCTCCAGGCTTCTTCAGCCTTGACCATGCGAAGATTCCACTGCTCGTTGTAGCGGGGATCGTTGGGCTTCCAGCCAGCGCTATCGTCGCCGGGGTTCGCCGCGTCGGTCTGCGGGGTGAGCGCCGGAGAATTCGCCGCCTCGGTCAGGGATTCGGGCGTGCGGTAATAATGAACCACGTCGGCGGCTTCCACGCGCGAGTCGGCCTGAAGCGCGGCCAGCGCGGAGACGGTCGCGGCGGCGGACGGCAGCGTCAGATGCGCGACCTCGGTAGCGGTTGCGAGGGGGCTGTTCCAGGCCAGCGGCGTCCCTACCAGACGGCCCAGCGCGTTCAGCGCGTCGCCGTCATTGCCGGGTTTCAATTGCACGACAATCTCGTTGGGGCTGACCCAGGACTCGCCGTTGACAGCGGGCCAGTCGCGCACGGCGGGCGCAGCGCTTCCGCGCCAGGCGGTTCCCTGCCATGCCAGCGCTATTGGAACGACTGCCAGCGTCAGACCCGCTGCGGCCAGCCAGCGTCCCGGCGCGAACCCAGATTTTTCACGCATCTCATTCTCTCTTTCCGGTGTGCCGTATCAGCGGCCCGTCGCGCCCGCCAGAATCTTCGGGCAGCGACTGCGGCAGGCCGTGCGGCGCAAAACTACTTTTTCGAC
>JBBRNU010000662.1:0-2782 GCA_038230115.1 Chthonomonadales bacterium
CCGCCCCGTCCGGCGACCAATACCGGCAGGTTCTCGTGCGTATGCCGATTGCCGTCGCTGATGCCGCTGCCATACACGACCAGCGAGTTGTCAAGGAGCGTTCCGTCGCCGTCCTGCGTGGCTTTCAGTTTTCCCAGGAAGCGTCCGAACAAATCTATGTGGTAGCCGTTGATCTGCGTGACCTTTTCGATGAATTCGGGGTTGTTGCGATGGTGGGTCAGCGGATGGTGGCTGTCGGCGATGTTGATTTCGGGGTACGTTCGCATACTGCCCTCGCGCCCGATCATGAGGGTCGAGACGCGCGTCAGATCGGTGCGAAACGCCGCGACCTGCAAATCGAACATGAGGGATACGTAATCGCCGAACGTAACGGGAATGCCGTCCGGCTTTTCGATGCCGGGCGCGAGCGCGTGATTATCCCGCTCCGCGCGCTGAATGCGGACTTCGATTTCGCGCACGGACGTCAAATACTCGTCCATCTTGCGCCGGTCGGCCTGCCCCAACCCGCCGGAAAGCGTCTGCGTGTCTTCACGAACCAGGTCCAGAATGCTTGTCCGGTAGCGAGCGCGGCGGGCGCGCGTCGCCGGGTCGAGCCGAAAGTCTTCCGCTCCGAAGAGGCGCTCGAAAACCAGGCGCGGGTTCACTTCAGGCGGCATCGGCGTCGTGGGGCTGCGCCACGAAATGCTGTTGGTGTAGGCGCAGCTATACCCCGAATCGCAGTTGCCGACCGTGCGCGAGTCTTCGCAGCCCAATTCGAGCGAGGCGAACCGGGTTTGGGAGCCGAAGGCGCGGGCCGCGATCTGGTCGGCGGAAACGCCGCTGTGGATGTCCGCGCCGCTGGTTTTGCGGCAGTGAACGCCCGTGAGGAAGGAGGCTCCGGCGCGGGCATGGTCGCCGGGGCCGTCGCCCAATTCGTTGCCGTTGTGGTCGGCGAGACCGGAAAGCACGAGAATATCATCCCGGTACGCTTTGAGCGGGGCCAGAATGCGGGGCATTTCATACCCGCTTCCGGCCGCGGCGGGCGTCCAGTCTTTCATGATGATCCCGTTCGGGACGTAAGCGAAGACGAGGCGAACCGGCGACGCGCTGAGGCGACGCGCGGAAGCGAGCGCGGGCGTCATGGCGTCGAGCATGGGCAAGGCGATGGCGGCGCCCACGCCCCGGAGGAACGTTCGCCGCGAGAGCTGGCGGTTGGCGAGAAAATTCATCTGGCTCGGTCTCCTCTTCGCATCTGGAAGGGTCGGCTGGCGACGATTTCCAGGATCAGGTTTGAAAAACGATAGTCGTTGGCGGCGATATGCTGCGTGATCGTCTTGACCGTCGCGTTATCGTAGCGCTCCAGGCCGCGCCCCAGCGCATACGTAAGCAATTTGGCGGACAGGCACTGGGCGAATGCGCTGCGATCGGCATTCAAGATCGTCTTGAGACCGTCCGGCCCCTGGAAAGTCCGTCCGTCCGGGAGCGAGCCGGAAGAATCAATCGCTATTTTGCCGTCGTTTGCACGCCATGCGCCGATGGCGTCAAAATTCTCCAGACCGAAGCCGAGCGGGTCCATGCGGGCGTGGCAGGCGGCGCAGGTCGGGTTCTTTCGGTGCTGCTCCAGCTGCTGGCGCAGCGACGCTTCCGAGCCGACCGCAGACACGTCCAGGTTCGGCACGCCGGGCGGCGGAGCGGGCGGCGGCGCGTTCAGGATGTTTTCCAGTATCCACTTGCCGCGCAGAACGGGCGAGGTTCGGTTTGCGTAGGAGGTCACGGTCAGAACGCTGGCCTGCGTCAGGACGCCTCCGCGCGGCGTGCCGGTCAGGTCCACGCGGCGGAAGTCCGGCCCTTCGACGCCGGGGATGCCGTAAAAACTGGCAAGCCGTCCGTTGAGGAACGTATATTTCCCGACGAGGAAGTCGAGAATGCTTCGGTCGCCGCGCACGACGTTCTCAAAGAAGAGTTCGGTTTCACGGCGCATGGACATTCGCAGGTATTCGTCGAAATTGGGAAAGCGTTCCCGGTCCGGCTTGACCGATTCGAGGGCGCGGAATTGCAGCCACTGCCCGGAAAAGTTCTGCGCCAGGGCGTTCGCGCGCGGGTCTTTCAGCATCCGCTTGACCTGCGCCGCCAAAGTAGCCGGGTTCCGAAGCGCCTGGCGATCCGCGCAGGCGCGCAGGGCGTCGTCCGGCATACTGCTCCACAGGAAGTAGGACAGGCGCGCGGCCAGCTCGTGCTGGCTGATCAGGTGAGACGGATCGCCATGCGTTCCCGCCGGGTCTTTCTCGATGCGGAACAGGAAATGCGGCGAAACGAGAATGCCCTGCAGCGCCAGGCAGACGCCCTCTTCGAACGAATCTCCCTGGCGGCGAGCCATGCCGATCAAGCCGGTGAAGCGGGCGATTTCTCGTTCGGTAACCGGGCGGCGGAAGGCCCGGCTCGCAAGCGCGCTCACGATTTTGCGGGCGCAGTCCGGCCCGTGTCCGCCGTGCAAATGCCCGCAAACGAAGACTTTTCGCAGGCTCGCCTCGGAAGGCCCGGTCGTTTGGGCGTAGGGACCGCCGATTTCCAGCCCGGAAACGCGCGCGTCATTCACAAACGCGCGCTCTTTTTGACGCGCCTCGAAGCGCTTGCGAAACTGCGCGACGCGCTCCGGGGGAAAGCCGGGCGGAACCTTGAACTCCGGCGGGGCGAGGGTTCTTTTCGAGGGGTTCGGCCCGGCGTAGGCGGGCGGCAGACCCTCGTATATGCGCTGAATGGTGGCGGCGACCCAGTGATCGCCCGCCGGAACCCGCAGGCGGCA
>JBBRNU010000663.1:0-2779 GCA_038230115.1 Chthonomonadales bacterium
ATTCAGACTGCCCAGCTGCTGCGCCAGATTGCCGCGCGCCGCCACCAGCGCGATACGCGCGACGGTCAAAAGCAAGGTCAGGTCCGGCTCCGAAAGGTCGCGGCTCGGCTGGAGAAAAACGCCGCCCGGCTGGTTCTCGCCCGTCGCTTGCGCGTAGGCGCCGATCAAACGCTTGATCTGTTCCTGCAAAGGCTGCTCATAGCCGCCCGCCTCCTCGTTAAGAAACACCAGGTCGGCCTTGAAGCCGCGCACGCGCCAATAGTTGTGCGCCATCAGCGCCTCACGCAGCAGATCAATGTCGTGAATGTCGCTGATCGTGACCACGACAATCGGCAGGTCGCCCGAAATGCCGTGCGCCCACAGGCCCGACTGCGGCAGGGTGTTTTTCCGCAGCCGCTCCTCGCCCGCCCGCAGCGCCGCGCTCGGATACAGCGCGTAACTGGCAAGCTGCTGGAAGCGCATGGCCTCGTCCGGCTGGATACGCAGATGCCGCAAATCGAGCTGCGCGAACGTCCAGGCCAGTTCCACCGTGCGCGCGACGGCCTGCGGACTGCAGTATTTTTCCGCCAGATGCACGACTGCTTCTCGCGAATCGCCCGCGCCCGTGACAAAAGCCAGCGTGACGTGTTCTCCCGGTTCGAGGGCGACCCGCTTGCGGAGGCTGAAAATCGGGTCCAGGACGGCGCCGACGCTCCCGGTCAGCTCGCCGCGCAGCGCGTCCGGGAACGCCAGCGCGCCGCCGCGTCCCAGAAATTTCGCCCGGTCGGTCTCGAACTGCGGCGGCGTTCCCAGCTCGGCGGGACACGCGAGAAGATGGATCGCCCAGGGGATCGCTTCGCCGGAAGCGCGCGGACGGCGCGAGGCCAGCAGCGCGTCGAAATCTGTCAGATGCTCGGTCTGCACAAACAATTTGCTGAAGGCGGGATGCGCCCTGTCTGCGTTGTGTTCGGCGAGAGCGACCTCCAGGTAACTGGTCAATTCGATCTGCCGGGTTCGCGTGGAGTGGTTTGTCAGCGTGATGCGGCGTATTTCGGCGTTGTCTTCGGGCGAGACGACCACCTCCATCTGTGTCTCGATCTCGAATTGCGTTCGCTGGAATTCGGCCTTTTCCGGCACGAAGAAAACGGAGTAGGAGCCGGGTTTTACGCGGTCGGTCGGCTGCCCGGTCGTGGCCCAGACCGCGCCGGATTCCAGATCGCGCACGTAGCAAAAACTGCCCCAGTAATCTCGCGTGGTATCGGCCCGCCAGCGCGTAATTTCCAGGTTTCGCCATTTGCTGTAGCCGCCGCCCGCCGCCGTGACCATCACGCTGTAATCGGCATTGGAAAGCAGATGCGTGCGCGGCGCAAGCGTATCCGGCGTGGACAGCCGAACCGAACCTTCAGTGAGCGTCCCGTTCCCGATGCGCGGGGCCGGAAGGCGGGTGACGATGTTATCCGTGACGACGGCGTTGACCGGCACGCGCTCGTACAACAGCGATTCGGTGGCGCGGACGCGCGGGTCGGCGTGAAAACGCCGCTGCATCACGTCCTCATGCAGCGCGTTGTCTATGGCGAGCAGGCTCATGCCCTGGTGGTGCGCCATGTAGGTCTGCACGACCACTCCCGGCGCTCCCTGTTCGTCGCCCTGCCGCGTAAAGTCAATGGACTCGAAAAAGCCGTAGTCGCCGCGCATGGCGTAGCGCAGCAAGCGCTTCAGGTTGCGAATCGCGCCGGCCGGGTCCACGCTCAACGCGAGGGCGGTGGCATAGGGCGCGACCACCAGGTCGTTTTCCAGCCCCCGTTTCAAGCCCAGTCCCGGCACGCCGAAGGCGCGGTATTGATAAATCTGCCGCGTGTCCAGCGCGCTGTACGCCGCTTCCGAGACGCCCCAGGGAATCGCCCGCTTTCGGCCATACGTCTGCTGGACGCTGACGGCGGCGCGGCACGCCTGATCGAGCAGAGAATTGGCGTAGTGGCGCGTAATCAGGAGCGGCATCAGGTACTCGAACATCGTGCCGCTCCACGACAGAAGCACGCGCTGCCCGTACACGGCGGCCAGAGGCCGCCCCAGCGTGAACCAGTGTTCCACGGGAACCTCGCCTCGCGCCACCGCCACGAAACTGCCCAGCCGCGCTTCGCTCGCCAGCAGGCCGTAATGGTACTCGTCCCGCCGCTTGGTGTCAAGGTTGTAGCCGACGGTAAACGCCTTGCGCTCCGGGTCGTACAGGAAACGCATGTCCATCGCGTCGGCAAGGCGCGTGGAGGCGTCGAGGACCGATTGCGCCTGCGCCAATTTCTCCCCGGCGAACCAGCGGGCGCGGGAGGCGGCGTCCGTCAGCGTGTCCAGCCAGTCGCGCACCGGCTCGCTGAACTGGCCGGTGTCCATGCGATCCTTGATGTTGAGAAGCGCCTGCAGGCCGGGAACATGGTCTTCGGCGATCGCGCGCAGCGAAGGAATGGACGCGAACGCCTGCCGCCGCCATTCGTGCGCCTCCATGCCGAGCGACAACAGCCCCTCATCAGGAAGCGCGCCGAGCGTTTCGACCCAGACGAAATAGCGGTCAATGAGCGTGTTCCAGGAGGCGACCTGCTGCGCGATCTTTTCCGCCCAATAGACCGGCTGCGCGGCGGGCTGCGGCAGTGCGCGCAGCGCTTCGACGAGCGCCAGCGCCGGTTGGCGGGGGGCGCGCCCGCGCGCCCCCCCACCCACCCCCGGGGCGGGAGCCGCCCGCGGCACAGCTTACAGTTAGGCGAGGGCCCCGGCCCGCAGACAGTAGGGCGCGGCCGCCACCGGCACG
>JBBRNU010000664.1:0-2779 GCA_038230115.1 Chthonomonadales bacterium
AAAAACTTCCCCAACGGCAGGCAGATTGGCTTCCTCGCGCAGGAGGTCGAAGCCGTCTTTCCTGAACTGGTCAGCACGGACGCCAGCGGCTACAAATCGGTCAACTATATCGGCGTGGTTCCCGTTCTGGTCGAGGCGATGAAACGGCAGCAAAAGCAGATGCAGGCGCAGAAATGGCAGATCGAGAGCCAGCAGCGCCGCCTTGAGGAGCTGGAACGCCAGAACGCGCGTATCGGAGAACTCGAAGCCAAGCTCGCCGCGCTCGTTTCGGCGCGCCGGTAGTCTTGCAGCGCGTGTCGCGAATATGCCCCGAACGCCGCCTGCGCTTTCGAGTCGCGGGCGGCGTTTTGGGGTTTTGCGGAACAGAAGAGGCGGCGCGTCAGGTCAGCTGCGCGGCCAGGTCGGTGCGCCCCCACGGGAAGGCCGCGCTGCCGAAATGACCGTTTTTTGCGGTCAGCAGATACTGGCATTGCCGGAGCCTGAGAACGTCAGGGAAAGAATTCGCGCAGCAAGTCGCGAAACTCGCCAACATCAGCGACAGCAGGCAGCGCCTCATGTTCCCGCAGTCGTCGCATTCCGGGCGCGCTCTCGTTCGCGAACAAAACGGCGACGATTTGCGCGGCTTCCTTTCCTTCACCCGTATTTCGATAACGCTCCCGCAGCGCCTGCGTCTGCGCGTATTCCGGCTCCGTCAGGATCGCCACGAGCGTGTACAGATCGAGGGCGTGCTTGCGCCCAAACCCTTTATCTTCCGCATTCGCCTGATCCCGCAGTGCGAACAGCTTCATCAGCAGAAGCGCATAGGTCGAGGGCAAAAACACCGTTCCGGTATACGCCTCGCCCCCGCTGCGAAACCCGGCGAGCGAAAGCGGCGCGGCTTCGTCCTCCACAGCGATGGCCTCATCCGTGCGATGCGCGTGAAGACCGACAGACGGCTGCGGCTTGATACGGCGCGCGTCCATCTTGATTTGCGGAAAACGCGCGGCGTCCGGCGGTTTTGCCAGCAGGTCTACTTTGATGTCCCACGCCTGCCCGCCGTACACGAATTTGCGCGCGAACTGGTAATTTTGCGCGGACGGTATTACCGTAAAGCCCAGCCGATCCAGAGCCTCGCGCAGGGGACGCAAACGCGCCGAGTCGGTGAGGATTTCGGTTCGCAGGAACAAATCCAGGTCGTTGGTCGAGCGCAGGGGCTGAATCGCTTCCAGCAGCAGGGGCGCGTCACTGACGCTGGCCTGCTGGCGCTTCAAATACAGCCCGTAACCGCCGCCCAAAATCAGGGGCAAATCGGCGTCCCGGAGTTCGTAAAGCAGGTCCAGCAGCGTCACGGCCAGCACGTCCGTTACGTTCACGACCGGCCCTTTCTTTCCGCCGCAAGTCCTTCTAGCAGACGCGCCCGAACCTGCGCCGCCGAACGTTCCATTCGCTCCTCGCCCTGCTTCATCTCCAGATAGGCCGTCAGCGGCGAAGCCCAGGGGAAGCCGCCTTCGCTCTCATCGGGACGCGCATCGAAGAACACGGTCGCGTCTTCGGTCTGCCGAATGTTCAGGTTGGGAAAGCGCTTGGTTGGAGTAGCGGGCAAGTCCCGAAGCAGCGTGTCCAGCGCGTCAGTGTAGACATACAAGGTGTTTTCCATGGCAAGCGCAGCATACCGACTCGCCGATCCGATGCCCGTAGCGATCAATCGCGCCCCGCCGCGCTGCGCGTTGACCTGCAGCGCGGCGCGCAGCGCAGGCGCATCCAAATCCGCTTTGCCGAGGAAAGCGCGCTGCGTTTTCGGCGTCACATAGTTTTGCGTCAGGCGATCCAGCAGTTTTTCCGGTTGCAGCAAACGCAGCGAACGCGCTTGCGGCTTGTGTTCCGGGCGGATGCGCTGTACGATCAAATCGGCTTCCAATTCGGCGATCGCTTTGGACAGGGTCGGCAAAGAGGCGACGCCGCCGCGCCGCGTGATTTCTTTTTGCAGGTCGCCGATCTCGGCATACTCCGGCCGGAGCAGAAAGGCGCGAGCCGCCAGCGAACTGACACCCCGAAAGACGTTTTTGAGCGGGCGCGAGCTGGTGAAACGGTTGGGAAAGCCAGTGCGAAACACATGGAACCGCCCCGGCGCTTGCAGGACGCCATTGCCGCAAAAGTCCAGCGCGCTGACCGAGCGCGTTTCTATTTCCAGCAGTTGTTCCTCATTCAAGTAAGGAACCAGCAGCAGCGGCAAAAGGTTTTCACGGCGAGCCAGTGCGGTGATTTGGGCGACGGCCAGGGTGATCTGCTGCGGCGTAGCGTCACGACGGTACAGACCAATGAAATCAGCGGCTTTTCCTTCGCTTCCCGCCTTCAGACAGACGCCGCCATGCACCTTTGCCTCACAGGGTTTCCATTCCAGACACAGGGGCGGGAAATCCCGCGCGGGCATAAGGTCCGCATTCCATTGTTCGGGAAGCGCGTCGGAGGCTATTTTCTTAATCATGGCTATTTTCTCCGATGAGAAAATACCTCAAAATACAAAATTAGTCAAGTTCGCTTCTACATTTTCGCCCTCAAATTCATTTCCGCCAGAACAACGCAAACGCCGCCCGCGACTTGAAATTATGGGCGGCGTTTTGGGGTTTGCGGAACAGAAGAGGCGGCGCGTCAGGTCAGCTGCGCGGCCAGGTCGGTGCGCTCCCATGGGAAGGCCGCGTTGCCGAAGTGACCGTTCTTGGCGGTCAGGAGGTACTGGATGTGGCGCGGCTTCAGAAGGTCGAGGCGCTCGATCATGGCGTGCGGGCGCAGGTCTACGATC
>JBBRNU010000665.1:0-2764 GCA_038230115.1 Chthonomonadales bacterium
ACGCGACCGTTCGCCGCTAAAGACATTGCTGCCTTCCGCTCGACTTGCATTTCTTAGGCACGCCGCAAGCGTTCGTCCTGAGCCAGGATCAAACTCTCCATCAGAAAAACTGATGTAAATTCCCGCCGACCCGGAGGCCGACCGGACTTCAATAACTAGTTTAACTAGTTCTCACTTGATCCTCACTCGATTTTTCGAAGTCACTATGGCACACAAGACATTGAAACTACAAAGTCCACATAACACGTCTCTGTGATTGTCAAGGTTCGCGGGTTGAAAGAAGCCCCAGAGGGGGATTTCGTTCAGGCTCTGTAGTATATCACAGCGCCGCCGTCTTGTCAAGGCGTCTCTTCAAAAGATTTTTGAACGCGCCTCGACTGGTTTTTTCGTTCGCGGAAACCACTTCAAGCGCAATTGTGTAAACAGGAAAATGTCTACCTTTTCGCCCCGTCCACCTGCGAACACGTTACTATACTTCACTTGCCCGCGTTTGTCAAGGTCGCCGCCAAAAGACTTTTCGCCGCCATTGCCTGCCGTCCCGTGTCTGCCGTTCGTCAGGTCAATCGCGCGTCGTTTCGCCCTCGTCGTTGCGAAAGCGCTGCCGCGCGCCCGCGTCCAGCGTCTCGTAATCGCCGCCCGTGTACGCGCCGACCACGCCGTTCCAGAATGCGATCGCCGGGGCGTTGCGCGCTAATTGCACGACTTCCCACCATCCGCGAAAACGGTCGAAGATCGCCCGCGCCGCCGCTTCGCCCACGCCTCGCCGCCGAAACTTCGCCAGCACGAAAAAGTCCTGCACGTCGAAATCCACGTCGGGCGCGATGAAATGCGGCCCGGAATTGACGATGACAAAGCCCGCGGGCGTGTCGTCGGCGTAAATCAGGAACCGGCGGCACGAGTCGCGTATCCACCAATTGAACGTGACTGCCTCGTCGTGCGTGCGCGGGGTCGGCCCCGTGAAGCCCGTCCAGACCGGCAGGCCGTAAGCGTTGATCGCGATTCCGGGATCGTACTCCGACATCGCCTCGAAATAGTACGAGAACAGGTTCCTGACAATCGCTTCCTCTGCGTCGCTCGCCGCCTCTCGCACGTCTACCTTTACGGCTGCCATCCCTTCTCGCTTTCCTCTGACCTGCGCTTCCGCCGCCGACTTTACTCTCGACAATCTGTCCGCATGTCAGCGCGGGTTGAACGGGGAGCGTTCGCGCAGGACGAAGCGCAATGCGAACGCCCGTTTGGTCTCGACGACTTCGGTCGCCTGGAATCGAACGACCCGCTCCGCGCCCGCAAACTGCGACGCGGCTTCTGCATCCCATAGAATCTCCGCGCGGCCCGTGAGTTGGAGCGTATCGCCGGTCTCCCAATCGGCCCAGAGCAGGCCCGCGTTCGGATTGACGGCAAGATTGCCCAGCGTGTTGAACATAGCGTTTCCCGAATAGTCCGGGAACAGCAGCGTGCGCGAGTCCAGAACGCGCGCAAAACCGGGTTCGCCGCCGCGATGCGAAACGTCCGCGCCGCCGGTCGGATGCTGCGTGGCGATGAAAAAGGTGTCGGCGTCACCAATCCACGCCTGCTGCCAGTCGCTCAATGCGTCGGTTCGCAGCGTCCGGCCCGTCCCGCGCGTCGCCTCGTTTTCACCCGCCTTGGACATCTCGTCGCGTCTCTGAATGTACTTCGGGCAGTTGGCATATGCCTGCCGCACCTGCAGCGCCAGCCCGTCCCCGGCGCGCGCGCTGTCGCCGTTGACGCGCATTCGGCGGCGCGTGGTCAGGTCTATCGCCAGCAGACCGACCGGCGCGGGTTCCGCCGTCTGCGTCAGCCGGGCAAACAAGGGATCGCTCGCGGCGGGCAGGGCGGCGATAACGACCGTATGTTCGTCGGGAGCCATGACAAAGCCCGGCGGCCCCGTCAGCAGCGTGGCCCAGACCGCGTCTCCCTTCCCTTTATCGTCGGCGCTGCCTAAAACGATAAAGTCCCGCCCGGCCAAAAATGCCTCCGCGACGGGCGGCATTTCAGCGTGGATGCCGTTGCCGACGCGCCGGGCCATGTCCGCCACGCCCGCCTTTTGCTGCATGGCTCGTTCGCCCTCGTGAAATACGCCGCTCATGTTTTCGCCTCCGTTCGCTTATCCTGGTCGTTCCCGAATTTCCCGGCCCCTCCTGCGCTCGTGAAGGGGCCGGAAACCATATAAACGCGCCGGGTCTAGAAGAAGCCGCACGTGGGCGCGTGGCTGGTCGGGGCGGCGTTATCGTCGGCTCCGGTCGGCGCGTAGATTTCCAGACGGATGCCGTCCGGGTCGGCGAAGAAAATGCCGCCCGACGTTTTGCCCTCGCCATGCGGCACGATGCCATCATGATACAAACGCGCTCCCAGGGCGCGAACGCGCGTCTCGGCCTGCCGCACCTGCGCGATGTCGGCCACTTGAAACGACAGATGATGCAGGCCCGGCGTCGCGACGTCGAATGCGCCCGCGCTCTGCTGCCAGAGCGTCAGAACGAGACGCTCGTCCTGGCTGAGAAACGCAAAGGCGCGTCTGTTTTCCTGCGACTCGAACGTGACCTCGAACCCGAAAACTTCCTGGTAGAAGCGTTTTGAGCGTTCCAGGTCGCTGACGTTGAGTCCGACGTGGCCCGTCTGGAATGCGGTCGGTTGTGTGTTTGCTGCGGTCATAATGTTTTCCTCTTGTTTCCGTCACTCAACTTGCCGCTGATGCTCGCCTGCTCGTAGAACGGGATTGAAACCCCGTTCTGAAATGCACAGACCA
>JBBRNU010000666.1:0-2759 GCA_038230115.1 Chthonomonadales bacterium
AGAAGGCGGCGCTGGCGGCAGCGATGCGAAAATTGCTGATGCAATGCTACGGCGTCCTAAAGCATCAATGCAACTTCGAGACCGACTGGAGCGGCAAAGCCCGCAAAGCCGCTTGACAACACAGTATCTTCGGACACGAGGCCAATAGCGAGGAAGCCTTTGCTGACTGCCGTGTCCGAAGGACACACGGCGGAACGCCACAAGCGAAGAAATTCATTTCGTCGTTCCGCTTTCGACAACAACCAGGCTTTCTACCCTTCCCTTTCGCGCCCTTTGCGCTTTTCGCGGACGAACGAACGACGCTCGGACTCTATTTAACTTGGGGGCTTGCCCTGCCGGAACAGCAGGAGCGCGCTGACGAGGGCGGTCACGGCCCCGACGAGGAAGGGCGCGGCGGGACTGCGGTCGAACAGCAGGCCCGCGAGCAGGCTGGCGGGCAGCAGCGCGACGCCGACGACCGTGTGATAGGCTCCAATTTGCGTGGCCCGCTGTTTCGGGTCGGCCATGTCGGCGGCGAAAGCGCGCTGGACGCCCTGCGTCAATGTGTAATAACCGCCGTAGAGCAGAAACAGCGCCCAGACCGCCGTTTTGCTGTGCGCGAAGGCGAATCCCAGATACACGACCGCGAACACGCCGTACCCCGCGATAATCAGCGGTTTGCGCCCCATCCGATCCGACAAAATCCCCGCCGCGTAGCCCAGCAATGCTTCCACAACGTTGAAGGCCGCGTACAGCAGCAGAATTTCCATTGCGCCAAATCCGAGCGACCGCGCCCGCAGAATGAGAAACGCATCGCTGGAATTACCCAGATTGAACAGGAGGGTGATAAGCAGAAACCGGCGGTACTCCGGCTGCAAGTCGCGCCAGCGCGGGAGCGCCAGGGGTGGCGGCGCGGCAGCGGGCGGCTTCACGACACGAGGTTCGCGCACAAAGGCGGCGAGAGTCAAAATCGCGACCAGACCCGGCAGCCCGGCGAACAGAAACAAGGCCCGCCAGCGGTGTTCCTGATCGCCCCCAATGTGCGCGAGAAACCAGTAACCCAGCAGCGGCCCCAACACCGCGCCGGTCGTATCCATTGTGCGGTGCAGGCCGAAAGCCCGGCCCCGAATCGCGGGCGGCGTGGTTTCGGCGATCAGGGCGTCGCGCGGCGCGGTTCGCAGTCCCTTGCCCAATCGGTCCAGAAACCGCAGCCCCAGAACCGTCGGCCACGCCTGCGCCAGCGACAGGAGCGGCTTGGAAATCGCCCCGAACCCGTATCCCAGCAAGGTCAAAGGCTTGCGGCGTCCGGCCCGGTCGGAAAGCCAGCCCGACACCAGCCGCAGCAGACTGGCCGCGCTTTCCGCGATCCCCTCGATCAATCCCACGGCCCAGGCGGGCGCTCCCAGAGTGGTTCGCAGGAAAAGCGGAACCTGCGTGTACGCCATTTCCGACGACATGTCCGTGAACAGGCTGACGAAGCCCAGCGCGATCACGGTTCGGCTCAGACGAAGGGCGGGTTTTGCGTCTGGCGGAGGCGGCGGAGGCGGCGCGGACAGGTCGGGCGGTTCCGGCGAACGGGCCGGTTGGGTTGGATCGCTCATAGCGGTTTACGCGTTGACAACCGGCGCGCGGCGCACGGACAAACCGCCTGAACAGCGGCGATTTGCGCCCGCGCGTAAGAAGGCGGCTTGTCCGGCTTCTGTCTATCTCTGAATTATCTATCAGGCTGAAAAATGGCGCGCAGGGATTGGGCCAAAAATTGCAGGCCGACTTCGGGCTGCGTTTTCAAGCCGTCCACCTCGGCGGTAATCGGGCCGTCGTACCCCGCCGTTTCGAGGGCGGCGCGCACCCTTTCCCAGGCCACGTCCCCTTGCAGCGGGTAGCAAAAACCCTGCATCGTGCCGACACTGCCGCGAAAGTCTTTGACGTGGATTTTGCGAACGCGCTTTCCAAGCAGGCGAATCCACTGCTCCGGGTAGCCATACGCCAGCACGTTGCCAACGTCGAAATACGCGCCCACCGCCGGGCTGTCAATCTCATCGAGAAACCGAACGAACTCCAGGGGCGACAGCAAAAACTTGTTCCAGACGTTTTCCACGCCAATCGCCACGCCCAGCCGCTCGGCCTCGCCCGCCAGTTCGCGCAGCGCGGACTGCGCGCGGTCATAAGCCGTGTCGTAGGCGACCTCGGCATTGACGGTTCCCGGCACGACAAGAATGGTATCTACGCCGAGCCAGCGGGCGATTTGCAGTTGTCGGCCCAGAATGGTTTTCGCCTGCTCGCGCACGTCCGGTTCGGGCGCGGTCAGCGGATACCGCCAGAACAGGCCGGTCGAAAGGCTGGACAGCCGCACGCCCTCCCGCTCGGCCAGACTGACAATCGCCCGCGCGTCGTCCTCGGTCATTGCGGGCGTGACCGCGCCCGCCTCGGCAAGATTGACCTCCACACTGTCGAAACCTGCCGCCCGCGCCTGCGCGAAACACGTTTGCAGCGGCAGTTCGGACGGAAACGTCCACAGGTTGATCCCGATTTGCATAGCTCCCCCTTCGCCCGGTCGCTGCCCGCAGTTTAACACGCCCCGAAACGCCCTGTCAAGCGCCCTGAGCTTGTTTCGACTGTCCGGCGTCTCTATTTGTGAAAAAATCTGCAATCGGGCTGTGCGCGATTGACTTACGCGCCCGACAGGGGTATACTTTACTCGAAAATCGTCCTATTATCCACCAGTGATGTATTGGCGAGTAGACGCTATGACCTAACCCCCCGGCCCCCGTCCCCCCCAC
>JBBRNU010000667.1:0-2759 GCA_038230115.1 Chthonomonadales bacterium
AACCTAGCGCCTTCGCTCCCTTCTCCCATGCAGGGAGAAGGGCCGCCAGCGCAGCGCATGAGGGTAGACCCAAGAGTTTCTTCAACCCCGCCGCTCTCGTTCCCCTCGCCTTGCCTAAGGAGAGGGGCCGCCAGCCAGTCGTGGGGCGCATGAGAAGCAAACAGGCCGCAGAAACCCGAAAAATGGGCTTCTTGCGGCCCGCTTTGTTGCGCCTTGCATCGCGCTGGCTTTCCGAGTCGGGGCGGACTACTTCGGAGCCTTCTTGATGAAGCGGCCCGTCTTCGGATCACGGGCGGGCATCTTCTTCGTCATTTTGCTCGAACTATCGGTCGGCGACATCTTGTCGGTCGCCATCGCGCCCGTCGTGGTCGGGGTCTTCTTGATGAAGCGGCCCGTTTTGGGATCACGGGCGGGCATCTTCTTCATTTTGCCCGTTTTGGCGGGCGGCGCGGGGGCGGGCGACATCTTCGGAGCCTGCGCGAAGTTCGCGCCGCTCACGCACACCAGGGCGCAGACGGCCAGCAGCTTGCGAAACAGCATAAACAGTTCCTCCTTCTTAAATCGCAATCACAATGAAATTCATCGAGCCGGACGCTGCGACAAGCGCGCAGCCGGAACCCTCGAACGCGCCGACAGGCGGACGGTTCGTTTCCTTGCGCCAACATTGTATCATAAACCAACAAAAAAGTCGCCGCGCGCGCGCTGACGCCAAAACGACCCGACGGAAACGCCTTTGCCCCCGCTCAGGACTTGCGCGCACGGCCTGGTTTCGGCTACAATCGAGACCGTTATCGCAACGGCGACCGAGTCGTCCCTCGAAACGGCAAGAAACGGCAGGCGGACGCCGCCATTTTTTATTTTCATCCATTTCACCCGTCCGCGCAGCGAGGCGATCCCGCGCTATGGCAGACCCGCAAAACAAGCCCACACAAAGCGCGCCGTCCGCCGTTCCCATCCCGGAACCCGCGCGGCCCGACCGAACGGAGCGGAAAGCCAATGCCGCCCGGATCGCGCTGCTTTCCAACACCGTCCTGATGCTGCTCAAGTTGATCGTCGGGTTCGGAACCGGATCGGTCAGCGTGCTTTCCGAGGCCGTGCATTCCGCCACCGATCTGCTGGCGTCCGGCATCGCGTTCTTTTCCGTGCGGGTGTCCGACGACCCGCCCGACGAAGATCACCCTTACGGGCATGGCAAAATCGAAAATATGTCGGGGCTGGCCGAAGCCCTGCTGATTTTCGCGGCTGCCGGGTTCATTGTGTATGAAGCGGTCGGCAAACTGGCCGCGCCCGCCGCGCGCATGGGTTCCGTCAATGCGGGTCTGGTCGTCATGGGGCTGTCCGCCGGGGTCAACTTTTTTCTGTCGCAGCATTTGAAACGAGTCGCCCAACAGACCGACTCGATGGCGCTTGCCGCCGACGCCGCGCATTTGCAAACCGATATTTTAACGTCGGTCGGCGTCCTGATCGGGCTGGCGCTCGCCCGGCTGACCGCCCGCGCCTGGTTCGACCCCCTGACCGCCCTGCTGATGACCCTGTTCATTCTGTTTACCGGCTACCGCCTGCTGCGCGACACGCTACCGCTTCTGCTCGACGCCCGCCTGCCCGCCGAGGAAGAAGTCGCGATTCGCGAAACGCTGGACGCCGACGCCCGCGTCTTAAGTTACCATAAGCTGCGAACGCGCAAGTCCGGCTCGTATCGGTACGTGGATGTTCACGTCATGGCCGACGACGACTGTACGCTCGTCGAGGCGCACGACCTGGCCGAAACGCTGGAAGACCGCATTCGCGAGGCGCTGCCCGCCGTTTACGTCACGATTCACATGGAGCCATTCC
This sequence comes from Chthonomonadales bacterium, assembly GCA_038230115.1. Classification (GTDB taxonomy): domain Bacteria; phylum Armatimonadota; class Chthonomonadetes; order Chthonomonadales; family Chthonomonadaceae; genus JBBRNU01. Next base: position 1,834 of record JBBRNU010000667.1, read on the forward strand.
ACGCCGAGATGCGCCACCAACAGGAAGAAGCCGCCCGACGTCAAAGCGCGCAAACCATTTCCGACGCCGCGCAAACCGCTGTGAACGCTGCGGCGGTCGTGGCGAATGTCGCGGCGGAAGAGCGCGACCGGCGCGCAAACGCTTCGGAAAATTCGGCAGGAACTCGCTAATTATGCCCTTGTCCCCGCTCCAGACGCTGGCCGCGCCGCCCTTCGCGCGCGTCTGGCAAACCCTGAATTTCGTCCTGACCGCCGCGCTCCTGCTCGTCTGGGTCATCGGTATCGTGATGCTGCTGCGCGGGCGGCATTTGTACCACGCGCTGGGCGAAATCGAGGTCGCGCCCGGCGAGGCGGACGACCTGCCGCCGCTTTCGATCCTGGTTCCCGCCTGCAACGAAGCGGAAACGGTCGAGCGCGCCATGCGAAGCCTGCTCGCCTTGGATTATCCCCGCCTGGAAATCATCGCCATTGACGACCGCTCGACCGACGCAACCGGGGCGATCCTCGACCGGCTGGCCCAATCCAATCCGCGCCTGCGCGTCCTGCACATAACAGAACTGCCGCCCGGCTGGCTGGGCAAAAACCACGCCCTGCAAACGGCCAGCGAACAGGCGCGGGGACAATGGTTTCTGTTTACGGACGCCGACGTGGTATTCGCGCCCGACACGCTGCGGCGCGGCGTGGCGTACGCCTGCAAACACTCTATCGAGCATCTGGTGCTGTCGCCGCGCTGCGAAACCTGTGATTTCTGGGAGCGGCTGTTCGTCAGTTACTTCGGCCTGATGTTCTGTTTCCGCGTCCGCCCGTGGGACGTGGCCGATCCGAAAAGCAAAGCGTACGTGGGGCTGGGCGCGTTCAACATGGTGCGGGCGGACGCGTACCGGGCGTTCGGCGGGTATGGCGCGCTGCCCCTCGACGTGCTGGACG
>JBBRNU010000668.1:0-2752 GCA_038230115.1 Chthonomonadales bacterium
CCTTCGCTCCCGCTTTCTACAAAGGCAAAGGTTACGACCTTCGCTCCCTTCTCCCATGCCGGGAGAAGGGCCGGGGTTGAGGGTGGCCCCAAGCGTTTCCATTTCATTAGGGCAAAGCGGCATTGCAGCCCGCGCAGGCGGGCTTCGCATATTAGAACGGGCATTCATTCCCGTTCGCCCAACACGTTCTTCCCCGTTCGGCGAGCAGACGAGCATCAGCGACAATTTGAGCCATGACAAACCTCACAGACGCAAGCATTGATATAGAAACCGAAACCGCAGTCCCCGCCGCTATCGAAACGGGCGTTGGAACCGTGTACCTCATCGGGGCGGGGCCGGGCGACCCGAAATTGATTACCGTGCGCGGGCTGGAACTGCTGCAAAATTGCGAGGTCGTCGTGTATGACCGGCTGGCGCATCCGGCCCTGCTCCAACATGTTCCCGCGCAGGCCGAGCGCATTTATGTCGGCAAAGCGAGCGCGCATCACGCCATGCGGCAGCCGGACATCAACGCCCTGCTGGTTGATCGGGCGCGGCAGGGCAAATCGGTCGCGCGCTTGAAGGGCGGCGACCCATTTGTGTTCGGGCGCGGCGGCGAGGAGGCCGAGTATTGCCGCGCGTTCGGCATACCGTTCGAGGTCGTTCCGGGCGTCACGTCGGCGATTGCCGCGCCCGCCTATGCCGGAATTCCCGTCACGCATCGCGATCTGGCGGCTTCGTTCGCGATCATCACCGGGCATGAGCGCGACGACCAGGGCGAGGCCGGAACGCGCACGCCGGGCGCGGCGGAACCGCGCCGCAACTGGGCGCGCATCGCGCACGCCGGAGACACGCTGATTTTCCTGATGGGCGTGGAAGCCCTCCCGGAAATTGCCGCCCGCTTGCAGGAGCAGGGCCGCGCCCCCGAAACCCCGGTCGCGCTCGTGCAGTGGGGAACCTGGACGAAGCAGCGGGTCGTGACCGGAACGCTGGCGACGATTGTGGATGTCGTGAAGCGGGCCGGGCTGACGCCGCCTGCCGTGTGCGTGGTTGGCGAGGTCGTTGGCCTACGCGAAAAACTCCGCTGGTTCGACGACCCGGCCCGTCGTCCCCTGCTCGGTCGGCGCATCGTCGTGACCAGAGCGCGCGAGCAGGCCAGCGCGCTCTCCGACCTGCTGCGGGCCAAAGGCGCGGAGCCGGTCGAGTTTCCCGTTATCTCCATCGCCCGCCTTCCAGACGACGGCGAACTGGATAAGGCCCTCGCCGACCTGAGCCGCTACGCCTGGATCGTTCTCACGAGCGCCAACGCGGTTCCCGTCTTGAGCGAACGATTGGCCGCGTTGGGATTGGACGGGCGCGCGTTCGCCCGGACGAAAATCGCCTGCATCGGCCCCGCCACCGCCGAAGCGCTGCGCCAGCAAATTGGCCTGCGCGCCGACTTCACGCCGACCGAAGCGGTTGCCGAAGCCATTCTCGCGCAATGGCCCGATGGCGATCTGACCGGCCGGCGCATCCTTCTGCCGCGCGCCCGTGAAGCCCGCGACCTGCTGCCCGACCAACTGCGCGAGCGGGGCGCGGCAGTGGATGTTCTCGCCGCTTATGAAACGGTTCTGGACGAGGCCGACGCCCCGGCCCTGCGCGCCGAACTGGAACGCGGCGCGATTGACGCGATCACGTTCACGTCTTCCTCGACGGTTCGCAACTTCGCGCAGGCGCTGACGCAGGGCGACTTGACGCGGCTGCGCGACCTGCTCGCCCGAACCACGCTCGCCGCCATCGGGCCGATCACCGCCGACACCGCCCGCGAAATGGGCCTGACCGTCGCCCTGAGCGCCGACGACCACACGATCCCCGGCCTGGTCGCCGCGCTGGAGAGTTACTATGCTGCACCGCCCGCGCCGCTTGAGGCGCAATGAACTGACCCGCCGCGTCGTGCGCGAAACCCTCGTCACAACCGACGACCTGCTGTACCCGATGTTCGTGACGCACGAGGCGCACAGCCAGGAAATCGGCTCGATGCCGGGGATTTTCCGCTATTCCCTCGACGATCTGTGCCGCGAAGCCGAAACGGTTGTCGCCGCTGGCGTCCCCGCGATCATGCTGTTCGGCATTCCCGGCGAGAAGGACGCGGTTGGCAGCGGCGGCTACGATGCCAACGGCATTGTGCCGACCGCCATTCGGCGTTTGCGCCGCGCGATTGGCGACCAATTACTCTTAGTTCCCGACGTGTGCCTATGCGAATACACGGATCACGGGCATTGCGGCGTTGTTGAAAACGGCGAGGTCGCCAACGATCCCACCCTCGAACTTCTCGCCCGCGCTGCCGTCTGTTACGCCGACGCCGGGGCCGACATCATCGCGCCGTCCGACATGATGGACGGGCGCGTCGCCGCGATTCGCCATGCGCTCGATTCCAGCGGCTTTGCATCGCTGCCGATTATGGCCTATAGCGTGAAATACGCCAGCGGATTTTACGGGCCGTTTCGCGAGGCCGCCGACAGCGCCCCGCAGTTCGGCGACCGCCGCGCCTATCAGATGGACCCGCCCAACCGCCGCGAGGCGCTGCGCGAAATCGCCCTCGACATTGACGAGGGAGCGGACATCGTGATGGTAAAACCGGGGCTGGCGTATCTCGACATTCTGCGCGAGGCCCGCGACCACTTCGACGCGCCGCTGGCCGTTTACAACACGTCCGGCGAGTACAGCATGGTCAAAGCCGCCGCGCAAAATGGCTGGATTGACGAGGCGCGCGTCGTGAACGAAATCCTGACCG
>JBBRNU010000669.1:0-2745 GCA_038230115.1 Chthonomonadales bacterium
ACAGTCGGCACGGAGCTGGAGCAGACTTCCTTCGGCGGCGCCCTGCTGGCGGATGACCTGCTCCGCGCCCTCGAGCTGTACGCGGATGTCCTCCGGCGACCCGCCCTCCCTGCCGCCGAGTTCGAGCAGGAGCGCGAGCTGGCCTGCCAACGCCTGGCCCGGCTGGACGACAGCCCCACCGAAAAACTATTTGTGGAGCTGCGCCGCACCTACTTCCCCGGCCCGCACGGCCGGACCGCGCTGGGCACCCGCGAAGGACTGGCCGCGCTTTCCCCGGAGAGCGTTCCCGTCAGCCGCCGGTAGCCGGAAACGCTGACATTGCCGAACCGGGTCACTTTGGCGTTCGACGCGCCATTGGCGTTGGAGGCGGATGGCTTCGGGGCCGCGCCGTTCGCGGGGGAGGCAGGCGGCGTCTGGGCCAGACTTGCGGGAGCGCTCGCCTGCCCCAACGGGATAATAAGCGCCGCCACGCCGCCACGCGCTAGTATACGACCGAAAGTATTCATTCTACAACGAACTCCTTGAGCGCGGTATCGAACGTGATCCGCCCGCCGGATTGCGAAAGCGCCGCGCCGCCCGCTTTGGGCGTGCGAACCACGCGCGCGTTGCCGACCGCGACAATCACGTTCGTGCGCGTATCCCACGTAATTTTGTCGGCGGTCACGACGGTGTCGGGCGGGTCGGCGAGGGAATTTACGCGCACGCCGCCGGTTCCAATCACGATGCGGTCATGCTGGTTGGCGGTCAACTGCGGCGCGTCCACGTCCGCCGTCGGCAGCCCGTTGCGGAAAAGTTTCACGCGCGCATTGCCCAACTGAACCGTCGGATTGGCGTCGCTATTGAGAATTTCGCCCGTCTCGGCGTCGGCAATCAGAACCGGCAGGCCCGGCCCGTTCGGATGCTTCGGATCGCGCACGCGCCAGGGGATATGCCACCCCGCTCCGACAACCCGCCCCGGCAGCCGCCGCGCGTCCAATTTCTCCGCCTGTCCCGCCGCGCTCGCTTTCTTGACCGGCTTGTTTTGGCTGGCAGGCTTGCCGCAGCCCGTCGTCGGCGCGAATGCAAGCGGAAGGCAAAGCAACGTCAGAATGCGGCCTAGTTTTGCCAGCCGCCGCGCGGCAGTTTCGCCCGCCCGCCGGGTTCGCTTCATTGTCCGGTCGCCAGAGCGATGTCGGCGCGGCGCGGCGGCAGGTTCTGCCCGACCGTGCGGCGCAGCTGCCCACAGGCGGCGCCGATGGCGTGGCCGCGCACCATGCGCTGTGTCGTGGCGCGGCCCGCTTTTTCCAACTCGTCGCGGAAACGAACGATGGCGTCTTTGGTCGGACGCTGGAACCCCTGCGGAGTTTCGACATAGTTGAACGGGATCAGGTTGACGTTACCGGGCAGTTGGTACTTTCGCAGGAGGGAAGCGAGCGCGCGGGCCTGTTCCGGGCTGTCGTTGACGCCGCCGAGCAGCAGGTACTCGAAGGTCAGGTTGCGGCCTGACGTGCGCGCGTACTCGCTGCAGGCGTCCAGAATTTCGGCCAGTTTCCACTTGCGCGCGGTCGGAATCAGCTGCGCGCGTAATTCGTCGTCGGGGGCGTGGAGCGACAGGGCCAGGGTGATCGGCAGGTCTTCGGCAGCGAGCGCGCGAATGCCCGGCGCGACCCCGACCGTCGAGACCGTCAGATGCCGCAGCGAAAGCCCAACCTCGCCGCCCAGCAGGCGCAGGCTTTTGGTGACCGCCTCGTAATTCCACAGGGGTTCGCCCATGCCCATATAGACGACGTGCGAAATGCGCCGCTCGCTATTCTGCTGCATTCGCAAAAACTGCCCGATGATTTCGCCGGGCGTGAGGTTGCGCGCCAGCCCGCCCTGCGCCGTCGCGCAAAACCGACAGCCCGCCGCGCACCCCACCTGCGTGGACAGGCAGACGGAAACGCGGTCGGGGTACGGCAAATACACGCTCTCGATTTTCTGCCCGTCGTGCAGGCCCATCAGGTACTTCACAGTCTCGTCCGGCGAGTCATCGCGGTGCGCGACGTCGAGAGCGCCCACAACATAGCGTTCCGCCAGATTGTCACGCAGGGCGCGGGGCAGGTCGGACATGGCGTCGAAACTATCGGCATTGCGCCGATACAGCCAGGTCGCGATTTGCCGCCCGCGATAGGCGGGATGTCCCGCCGCCTGCGCGACCGTCTCCAATTCCTGCGTCGTCAACCCAATCAACGATTCCATAATTTTCTCGTTCGACAGAGAACGGGAATAAATCCCCGTTCTGAAATGCACAGCCCGCCTGCGCGGGCTGAATGCCCAAAAGCGTATAGGCTTGCGCGGACTTTAATGCGCGCTCATCTCGTATGCTTGCGCGGGCTGAAGACGCGCCCTCAGTCGGCCTCTTTGTGAGAGGAATGCGCTCTGGCTTTCGGCATTGCGCCCTCGAAGGAGGGCGTTGCATTTCAGAACGGGGATTTATTCCCGTTCTCCCCGGTCGCCGCGTTTCAGAACGGGCATTCAATCCCGGTCGTCCGAACTAACTCTTGCGGAACGTGGACGACTTGGCGGGCAGCGGCGGCACAACCGGCGTCGCGCGGCCCGTTATGGTCTCGCCTTCAATCTCCAGCGCGTCCCGCAGGCTGCTATTGTCGCGCCGAGAATTCCCGTTCCCATTATTGCCGTTGCCGTTCGCGGCGTTCTGGCCGTTCTGCGTGATGACCTGCGCGGCCATCAGGGTCTGCACAACGCGCAGCACGTCGTCGGAACCCG
>JBBRNU010000670.1:0-2741 GCA_038230115.1 Chthonomonadales bacterium
AAGAAGCGCAAGAGGGAAGGTAGAAGCCCCAATTTGCTACCGATGCTCGTCTGCTCGTCGAACGGGGTTTCAATCCCGTCCTGCCAACCCCGTCCGACGCGCCTCAAGCCTTCGTACCAGGCGAACGGGCTTGAGGAGCAAGTTGAGTGTTTGTAGAAACAATTTGTAAGGACAACGTTATGGCATGTCCTGAGAAGATTTGTCGGCCCGCCGCGCGGCGCGAACGGGCGGGCTTTACACTGATCGAGCTGCTGGTTGTGATGGCGATTATTTCTCTGCTCGCCGCCATCCTCTTTCCGGTCTTCGGGCAGGCGCGCAAGGCGGCGCGGCAAACTGTCTGCGTCTCGAATTTGCGGCAGGTCGGGCTGGCCCTGTCGCTGTATCGGGAGGATTACGGCGACCTGCCGCCGCATATCTCCACGCTGGTTCCCGCTTACGTCAGCGCGCCGCGCCTGCTGGTTTGCCCCAACGATCCGAAGCAGGGGCAGTACGGCGACGGCGACGCCCGGTTCGAGGGCAATCAGTTTCTCGCCTCCGGCGTCAGTTACGATTATCCTCCGCAGTGGACGCTGGCCCAAGCGCTGGCATGGTGGGAGCTTGGGCCGCCGTTCGGCGCGGGCAAGTGGGAAGATTTGACGCCGGTCGTAGAGTGTCAATGGCATTGGGCCACGCAGTTTCACGCCAACTGGACGCAGAACGCGAAAAACGCGCGCGGCTGGGAGTTGGTGTTGACGATGGCCGGAACGGTGCGGCGGCTGCGCGTCGAGGAGCCAATCGCGAATTTTACGCCGGAACGGTATCGCTGACATGCGCGGCGTGAAAGACGAGTCAGGGACGGAAATCTATGGAGCGCGTGCGAATTCGGGCGGGACGGGCCGTTGATGCAAACGGCGAACGCGAGGATGTCGTCGTGACGCTGCGGCAGGGGCGTATCGAGGCGCTCGGCCCGGCTGCCGAAGTCGACGAGCGGCCTGCTGACGCCTTTACCGATGTCATTGACGCCCGCGACGCGCTGCTGCTGCCCGGCTTTGTGGATATTCACGTGCATGGCGGCGCGGGTCGGGCGGTCATGGAAGGGACGCGCGAGGCGCTGACGGCGGTCGCGGAACATCTGGCGCGGCATGGCGTGACCGGGTTTTTGGCGACGACCGTGACCGCGCCCTGGGACGCGCAGGCGCGGGCGGTCGCCGTGATCGCGGCCCTGCTGGACGACCCGGACAACGGCAGGACGGGCGCGCGGGTTCTGGGCGCGCATCTGGAAGGGCCGTATATCAATCCCGCCAAAAAGGGCGCGCAGCCGGAAGCGTTCATTCGCGCGCCCGACGTGGCCGATTTGACCGCGCATCTGGGCGACAGTTTGTCGGCGCTTCGGATTGTGACTCTGGCCCCGGAAATGCCTGGCGCGCTGGAGTTGATCGCGTTTCTGGCCGGGCGCGGCATCGTCGCCTCGCTGGGGCATACCGACGCCACGTATGATCAGGTCGGCGCGGCGATTGCGGCGGGCGCGGCCCACGTCACGCACTGCTACAACGCCATGCGCGGGCTGGGAAGTCGGGAGCCGGGCGTCGTGGGCGCGGCCTTCGCTCGCCCGGAACTGCGGGCCGAGCTGATCTGGGACAACGTTCACGTTCATCCCGCTGCTTGCCGCGCGCTCATCGCAGCCAAAGGCGCGACCGGCGTGATGCTGATTTCCGATGGCATTCCGGGCGCGGGGATGCCGGACGGCTACGCTTTCTCGCTGGGGGATTTGACGGTCGTGACGCGGGAGGGAACGGCCCGCCTGCCCGACGGCACGCTCGCGGGCAGCCTGCTCACGCTCGACCGGGCGTTCGCCAACGCCGTTTGCTACTCGCTTCCGCAGCGCGCGGCCCTGACCTCGCGCAACGCGGCGGTCGCCCTGGGTCTGGCGGAGCGTAAGGGATTGCTCGCGCCGGGTTACGACGCCGACCTGGTTTTGTTGAACGCCGACGGCAGCGTGCGGCAGACTTTTGTGGCGGGCCGCTCGGTTTTCAAAGCCTCGCCCTGAGCGCTGTTCTTTGTTTTGCGGCGGGCGCATTTTATCCGGGGCTTTTGTAGGCCTGCCTTTATTCCAACCTCAACGGGCGACGGCGGGCAGTTCGCTTCGTAACCGGGCGAGGCCGGAGGTTGAAACCCCCCGGCAGCAAAGTGCAGGCGTCCTACGGACGCGGCATCGCGGCGTTGAAACGCTTGCGCTTTCCTCATGGCCCGGAATATCGGGTCACGTTCACGGCTTGTGCGAAGTGCGCGTCCGCAGGACGCCTGTTTTTTGCTGCCGGGAGTTTTCAACTCCCGGCTAACAGCCCGCCTGCGTGAGGTGAGTTATTCCAACCTCAACGGGCGACGGCGGGCAGGAAATCGGGCCGGCGGCGTGTAAATTTCCCTCATCTGTTTACGCTCGGAGAAACGCTTCTATGCCCGCGCCGGACGCGATTTTAGAACTCGTCGAACGCTTCGCCTACAACCTCGACGCTTACCGCTCGACGCAGTACAACGAAACCCGCCTGCGCCGCGAATTTCTCGACCCCTTCTTTGTCCAGCTTGGCTGGGACGTTGAAAACAAGCAGGGCTACGCCGAAGCCTACAAAGACGTTATCCACGAGGACGCCATCAAACTCGGCGGCGCAACCAAAGCCCCGGACTATTGCTTTCGGATTGGCGGGACGCGCAAATTCTTCGTCGAGGCGAAGAAACCCGCCGTCAACCTCAAAGACGACTCGTCT
>JBBRNU010000671.1:0-2738 GCA_038230115.1 Chthonomonadales bacterium
AATAGACGGCGACCGAACCCGATTTGCTCCCCCATTCACGCTTTTCCCGACGCCGAAACGGGCCTTGCCGCAAATGGCGCTTTTTACAGCGCCTGCGGTAAGGCCCGTTTTGTTCTTGTTCCGGCATTCAGAATACGCGCAGACGCTGACTTTCCTACTTGCGGGTCTGGCCGCGAAACAGGCCATACACTACGCTGTCCACTAAGGCGTGCCAACTGGCCTCGATCATGTTCGTGGACACGCCGACCGTACTCCAGGCCTGTGCGCCGTCCGTCGAATCGATGATGACGCGCACACGGGCGGCAGTTCCCTCTTTTGTGTTCACGACGCGCACCTTGAAATCCGTCAGCTTGATGCGTTCTACGTCGGGGTAAAATTCCAGCAGCGCCTTTCGCAACGCCCCGTCGAGCGCGTGTACCGGGCCGTCGCCCTCCGCGACCGTCAGTTTTTCCACGCCCCCGACCGCCAATTTGATGGTCGCTTCCGTAATCGGCTGGTCGTCCAGCCCCCGGCGCTCCACGATGCAGCGGAACCCCTTCAGATCGAACAGCTGCCGGTACGCGCCGACCGACTGCATCATCAATAATTCGAACGAGCCTTCGGCCCCCTCGTAACTGTAACCCTCGTGTTCGCGCTCGGCGACGGCCTGGAGCAGGGCGCGTGTCTGGGGCGATTTGCGCTCCAAATCCAGGCCGTACTCCCGCGCCTTGCCCGCCATGCTGCTCCCGCCCGCCAGTTCCGAGACCAGCAGACGGCGCGAATTGCCGACCGCTTCCGGGTCAATATGCTCGTAGCTCGCGCCCTTCAGAACGGCGTCGGCGTGAACCCCGCCCTTGTGCGCGAACGCGCTGCGCCCGACATAGGCGCGGCGCGTGTCGGGCGTCAGGTTCGCCACCTCGTCCACATACTGCGACAGGCCGGTGAGATGTTCGAGCGCGTGCGGGGTCAGGCAGTCGTAACCCAATTTCAAGCGTAAGGAGGCGGCGACCGGCAGCAGATTGCAGTTGCCGCACCGCTCGCCATACCCGTTGACGGTTCCCTGCACCTGAACCGCGCCCTCGCGAATGGCGGCCAGCGCGTTGGCGACGGCGCACTCGCTGTCGTTGTGCGTGTGAATGCCCAAAACGGCGTCGGGCAGATGGACGCGCACGGTTCGCACGATCTCGGCGACCTCATGCGGCAGGGTTCCGCCGTTGGTATCGCACAAAACGAGCCGGAACGCGCCCTGTTCGTGCGCCGCCCGCAGGCAGGCGAGGGCATACGCGGAGTCGGCCTTGTAACCGTCGAAGAAATGCTCGGCGTCGTAAATCACGGTCGGGACGCGCGCGTTCAAAAACGCCACGCTGTCGGCGATCATGCGTAGGTTTTCGTCCGTTGTCGTGCGAAGGGCGTGGCGAACGTGTTCTTCCCACGACTTCCCGAAAATCGTGATGACCGGGGTTTCGGCGCGCAGAAGCGTTTGCAGCTGCGGATCGCTGTCAACGGCGACGTCGGCGCGGCGCGTGCTGCCGAACGCGGCCAGTCGCGCCCGTTTCAGCGTAACCGTCTTCATGCGGTCGAAAAACGCTTCGTCTTTGGGATTGGAGCCGGGCCAGCCGCCCTCGATGAAATCCATGCCGAACTCGTCGAGCCGTCGCGCGATACGAAGCTTATCTTCGACACTGAACGTGATCCCTTCGCCCTGCGCGCCATCGCGCAGCGTGGTGTCGTAGATTTCGATGCGCGTTGGCGTCTGCGCCGGTTGGCTCATTTCAAAAACTCCGTTGTTTACAGGGCGGCCTCGCCGCGCTCACCGGTGCGAATGCGAACCGCTTCCTCGACCGAGGAAACGAAAATCTTGCCGTCGCCGATTTCGCCGGTGCGCGCCGCGTCGAGGGCGATTTCCACGACTTCCTCTTCCCGATCGTCGGGAATGACTAATTCGATTTTCACTTTGGGCAGGAGATTGACGACATAGGTGTTGCCGCGATATTTTTCCGTTCGGCCCCGCTGCTTGCCATACCCGCGCACGTCCGTGACCGTCATACCGACGATGCCAATGGCCGCGAGCGCCTCTTTCACCTCGTCAATTTTCATCGGGCGAATCACGCACTCGATTTTTTTCATCGGGCTTTTCGCTTCTCTTTACGTCCGGCTTCAGGGGTTTTTGTCCGGGAGCGTTGCGGCGATCACCTGTTCCATGCGCTCGCAGTACGTCTCGACCGAAAACTCGGCTTCCATGCGCTCGCGCGCCGCCCGGCCCATCCGCCGCGCCAGTTCGGGGTCGTTGACCAGCCGGAGAATTTTCTCTCGCATGTCGTCGGCGTCGCCTTCCCGCACATAATACCCCGTTTCGCCGTCAATCACAAAATTGCTGTGCGAGGCCGTGCGCGTCGTGATGACCGCGCGCCCCATCGCCATCGCCTCGGCAATCACGGCGTATCCGCAGGCGTGTCGGGCCGGATACAACGGCACGACGACGAACGCGGACTTAGCGTACAGTCCGCGCAGGCCCGTGTAATTGCCATACGAGCGCGCCGCGACGTTGGGCGGCAGCCCGTCGTTCGCAATGTCCACCGCAGAGGGAAACCAGGCGCTGTCGGCGGCGATGCGAACGTCTGCTGGCACATCCTGAACCGCGCGCACGAGGGTTCGGTAATCCCGGTTCGCCACGCCCGCGCTCGCCACAACGACGGGTTCCGACTCGCCGCCTTCCAGCGTAATCGGCTGGAAAAACTCCAGGTCCACGCCGTACCCCG
>JBBRNU010000672.1:0-2734 GCA_038230115.1 Chthonomonadales bacterium
CAAGCCCCTCATACGCGGCTTCACCGGCGATACCGGCGTGATCCATCAGGGCGAGTCCGTCACGCTGCGGTGGGAAGCGCGCGGCAAGAATTTTATCATTGATCCCGGCAACGTGGTTCTTGGCCCTTACACCGCCACGTATTCGTTCACGCCCGATAAAGACACGGTCTATACCCTGCGGGCGATTGGCGAAGACCCGAACGCGACTCCGGCCTCGAAAACGTTCGCGGTGCGTGTCGCCTCGAAAGACGCCTGCATCGCTGAAATCGAAACCTTCCGCGCCAAAAACCCCGACGTTTACATCGGCGACAAGGTAATTTTGCGGTGGAGTACGCGCTACGCCCGCAGCGTCCGCCTGGATTCCGACCGGGGCGTCGCGCCCGGCGAACTGCGCTCCCAGTCCGGCAGCATTGGCGTCAGCGTGGTCGAGCCGACCGTCTTCACCCTGACCGCGACTGACAGCATCGGCAAAGTCGTGACCAAGGCGGTTACGGTTACGCCCCGCGCGCGGCCCGCGCCGCCCGATCCGCTGACGACGCCTCCACCCGCCGACGCCAAACCGCCGACGACGGATAACAATGCGATACAGCCGGTTCCCAACGATACGGGCGGAACCGCGAACAGCGGTCAGCGGTAATGGCCTGACGCGGAAAAAAGTCACCCTTGCCCCCCTTCATCGGCGGGAGAACAATCCACCCTAACCCCTGGCCCCTTCCCCGACGGGGAAGGGGAGCGAAACAAGAACTGCGCGCTTCTTGCCGGAACGCCGACAAAACCGAGGGACGCAAAAGCGCCGCAAATATAATATTTGACCCGTAAATTCGCAGTCTGGCCTTCCCCTTCCCCGGTGGGGAAGGGGGCCGGGGGGCTAGGTGGCCTTAGAAGCCAGGCGCATTGCAAAGGAGAGAAGGGAATGCCTGAATTGAAAGCCGAGGATTTTGCGCGACTGGCGACGCTTTTTGTGCCGGAAACGGTAACAGCGCTGGCTTTTTCCCCGGATGGCTCCCTGCTGGCGATCGGGTCAGCCAACAATGTACACGTTTTCCGCGTTCCCGCGCAGGCCAAGCCCAACACCGCCTCGCCCCCCGCCGCAGCGTTGATTTCGACCCCGACGACAACCTGAATCTTGACGCGCCCGCCCGGTTCATCTTCTTCGTGTGTACGCCGGGGCCGTTTCAGGCGTCCGCGATTTGCGCCTCATACGCGCGCAGAGCGGCCCGATACACCGTTTGCGCCGCCACGCCGTGCGCGAAGGCGGCGGCTTTTACGTCGGCGTATTCCGGCGACGCCTGCGGCGTCTGTTCCTTCCACGTCCCCACCTTCACCCGAATTGGCCCGAATTCAGTTTGCACTATTAAAGAACGGCGGGCGCGCACGAAGCGCTGCCGCGTGGCGTAACGAATCCCGAATGTCGTGGTTTCGGCGAACAGCAGGTCGGTCAGGCTTGCAGTAGACGCGGGCGCGGCGACAACGGTGAGCAGCGTGGCGGGCCGATTTTTCTTCATCTGGATCGGCGTGAAGAACACGTCCAGCGCGCCCGCCGTTAGCAGACGTTCCAGCAGCAGGTCGTAAAACTCCGGCGACATATCGTCCAGATTGGTTTCCAGGACGGTGACGGTCAGGGGCGGATTGTCGGGGGGGTCATCGGTTTCGCCTGCGCCTGCCCGCGCTTCCAAATTGAACTTAACCCCGGCGTCGGCCGGCGCAGCGGCAGGGGGCATTGATTCGGAAGTCGTCGGGGCCATCGCCACTTCCAGGGTTTCCGTGTTGGAATTTGGGGATTGCGGGTTGGAAGCCGAAGCGGGCGGGTTCGGAACGGTTGGCGTGTGGTCTACGGGTTCGTCGCGCAGGAGGGCCAGCGCGTGCGGCAGCAGGGGGGCGAGCGTCTCCATGCCGTCGCGCACGCCGCTCGGACTGCCGGGCAGATTGACGATAAGCGTGGCCCCGCAAATCCCGGCCACGCCGCGCGACAGAACCGCGCGCGGAAAACTCTGGTAGCCCGTCCAGCGCAGCAGTTCGGCCAGACCGGGCGCCTCACGCTCGATAACCAGGCGGGTCGCTTCCGGCGTCACGTCACGCGGCGCAAACCCGGTTCCGCCTGTCGTCACAATCAGGTCGCACAAACCGCCCTGCCACGCGCGCAATTGGGCCTCGATCTGAGGAACATCGTCGGGCGCGATGGCGCGAGCGGCGATTTCGTAGCCCGCCTCGGTCAGCGCCTCGGCCAGAACGCGGCCCGAAACGTCCTCGCGCCCGCCCTGCGCGCAGCCGTCGCTCACGGTCAAAACGCCCGCTCGAAAGGCCATTCGGCTACGCCCCGGCTTTCGCTTCCGTTGGCGGCGTCTCTGATGGCGGCTGGAGCGGAATCGTGAACGAGAACGCGCTCCCCTGCCCCAACTCGCTTTCCACCCAGATACGTCCGCCGTGCGCTTCAGCGACCATCTTGCAAAAGGTCAGGCCCAGCCCCGTAGACATTTTGCGCCCGGCCTTGCGCGACTCGACCTGCCCAAACTTCTCGAAAATTCGTGAGAACGCCTCTTTCGGAATGCCCTCGCCCGTGTCCTGCACCGTGAAAATCAGGGCGTCCGCCGTCCCATCTTGAGAATTTTCGCGGCGCGTCTTGAGCGTGATGGTTCCGTTTTGCGGCGTGAACTTGATCGCGTTGCCCAAGAGGTTGACGAGCGTCCGGCGCAGTTTGTCCTCGTCCGCGCGCAAAGTCGGCAAATCGGCTTCC
>JBBRNU010000673.1:0-2733 GCA_038230115.1 Chthonomonadales bacterium
GACGCTTCCGTCAGGCGGTTCATTTGCAGCGCCAGTTGCGACAGGGTAGACGTGGTTCGCGCCTTGATAATCTCGGTTTCCGCTTTGATGATTTGCGTCTCCGCTTTCAACCGCTCACTTTCCATATAGGTTTTGTCCATTTGGGCTTCAAGGCGTTCCATGTCCGCCAGCAACTGCGCGGCAAGGGCTTCGTAATCGGCGCTGGTTTTACGTTTTGGCTTGGTTAGCGCGGTTTCGCTCATCGTTATTTTCCTCCGTTTCCATTATATCACAGCGCGGCGGGTTACAGATTTGCGGCAAAAGACAGCGAGTTCGATGGGTCGTTTTTCGAGGCGCTGAGTTCGGGAAGTGACAGGAGTCAGGCGAATTTGCCGCTCCAGGCCGGGTGGCGGCGCAGGTCGTTGAGCGCCGCCGTCGAGTGGTCGGCAAAACGGCGGGCGCGCAGGCGGGCATTCGCGTCTACGTTGGGCGGGGCGGGGTCAGCAAGATGTGGGATTTCGGCGCGATAGGCGTAGGCGGCGGGAACTTCGTCCGCCACGTCGAACCCGGCGAGATGCGCGACCGCCAGCGTCCACATGCGCGGAACCGTCGTCAGATTGTAGCCGCCGCCGCCGACCGCGACGATTGGAACGCCCAAATCGCGCACGTCCCGCACGGCCTCGAGCCAGCCCTGCGCGGTCAGGTTGACGTGGGCGAGCGGGTCGAGATAATGCGGGTCGGTTCCCATTTGCAGCAGAATGGCCTCCGGTTGGAAGGCGCGCAGAAAGGGCAGCGCGCTCGCCCGCCACGCTTCGATCCAGACGTCGTCGGTCGTGTTCGGCGCGAAGGGGAGGTTCAGGCTGAACCCGGCGCCCGCGCCCTCGCCGATCTCGTCTGTGTCGCCCGTGCCGGGAAATAGCGTGCGCCCGCTTTCGTGCAGCGAGACCGTCAGCACGGTCGGGTCGTCGTAAAAGAGTTCCTGCACGCCGTCGCCGTGATGCACGTCAATGTCCACGTAAGCGACGCGGGCGAACTTTTGGCGCAGGCGGCGCAGGCCAATCGCGCAGTCGTTGAGAATGCAGAATCCCGCCGCCCGCGCGTAATGGGCGTGATGCAGCCCCCCGGCGATGTTGAATGCCACGTCCGCCCCGTCCACGACCGCCTGCGCCGCCGCCGCCGAGCCGCCGCTGTACAGCAGCGACGACTCATACATGCCCCGAAAAATCGGGTTGTCGCCGGTTCCGAACCCGTACCGCCCGGCATTGACGACCGCCTCGCCGCCGCTCAGCCGCTCCAGAACTTCCAAGAACTTCGCATCATGGGTTTGCGCGGCCTCTTCGCGCGTCAGGGGCTTGGGATCGGTCAGTTCGAGCGCGCCCTCGAATGCCCCGTAGCTGGCAAGCAGGTCGCGAGTCATTGCCAGACGGCGGGGCTTGAGCGGATGCTGCGGCCCCATGTCATAGCCCATCAGCGCCTCGGAATAAAAAAACTGCGGTCGAGCCATCCTGTCTTACCCTCCCCGGCGCGCTGCCTGCCCTGATGTTCGCGGTCAGGCCGCGCTTCTGTCGCTGCGCCTCACTCCCATTGTACCAGCAAAATTGTACCGGCAAAGCGCCAGCAAGTCGGGCGGCGCGGGGTCGAAAACGAGGCCCCCAAAAGCGAGCAAAATGCCGGGAACTTGCAGCCGTCGCGTTGCGTCTTATCGCCATCAGCGCGCTGCGAACAAACGTTCGCCTGGCATCTTCGCTGCACAATCGTAACAACTTCACAACCGTTCGACTCGCCGCCAGCGCGCCCCACGAGGGGCGGATGCTGCGGCAGGGGGGTTTTAGAAATGAACATTCTCTTCTGGGTCATCGTTGGCGTTATCGCGGGCGCGCTTGCCAAGTATGCGGTTCCGGGCGAAGGCCCCGGCGGTATTCTGGGCGACCTGATCGTGGGCGTCATCGGCGCGCTCATTGGCGGCTCTATCGCGAACGCGCTTGGCATCGCGTTCGGCGGCTGGGTCGGAACGACCCTGATCGCGTTCGTCGGCGCGGTCATCCTGCTGTTCGTGATACGCGCCGTGACCGGCAAGCGCAACACCGCGGCCTAACTTAATCGGTCTCGCTTCCGGCTCCTTGCTGTCAAATTATGGCGAGGAGCCGGAAATTTTTGCCCGTCTTGCTAAAGAAATGACGGCGGCAAGCCGAAACTTCTTCGACACAATTGCACAACGAAAAACGCATACCGGCACAACCGCATAACGACAATTTCATATCGCCAAAAACCGTATATCGCAAACCAACACAGACAATGAAATAGCGCTCTTGTGCCGATACCATTCGGATGTACCGAAACTATTTCGGGTGTGCCGAAACCATTCGGAAAATCAGCCAGGGCCGGACGAAGCAATTTCGTCCGGCCCTGCTTTACGTCTACCCTCTTTTAAGCAAGGGCCGTCTCCCGTCGAAAACTTCAACGATCACAAACGCCTGCCGGGGGTTTTCGACCTTCGGCAGGCGGTAGACGCTTTCAGTTGCTGGGAGTTGAGAAAAATGGGGGCTGCGCTCACTCGTAGCGCAGGAGCGAGAAAATGTCGTAAGCGCTGAGGACTTTGCGGCCTTCCAGGAAGTTCAGTTCGGCCAGAAAGCCCAGACCGACGACCTCGCCCTTCAGCCGCTCCACGAGCCGACAGGCGGCTGCCGCCGTGCCGCCGGTCGCCAGCAGGTCGTCAATGATAACGACGCGCTGACCGGGCTTGATCGAGTCGGC
>JBBRNU010000674.1:0-2730 GCA_038230115.1 Chthonomonadales bacterium
ACGCCGCTCGCTCCTTTGCGCCGGGAGTTTTCGACTCCCGGCAGAGGATCACCGGCTAAATCTGAATTTTGCGCCCGCCCACGAGCGTGAACGCCGCCCGCCCCTGCACCGCCATGCCATGAAAGGGCGTGTTCTTCGATTTCGACTGCACGCGGTCGCGGTCAATCGTCCAGGCCGCTTCCAGATCGAGCGCGACGACGTCGGCGACGGCTCCCGGCTTCAGCGTCCCCACGTCATCGGCTAGCCCCAGCACGCGCGCGGGCGCGGTCGTCATTTTCGCAATCGCCTCGGAAAGCGTCAGCAGGCCGGACTTGACCAATGTCGTGTAAACGAGCGGAAACGACGTTTCCAGCCCCAGAATGCCGAACGGCGCGGCCTCGAACTCGACCTCTTTTTCGTATTCGGCGTGGGGCGCGTGGTCGGTCACGATGCAGTCAATGGTTCCGTCGCGCAGGCCCTGCTTGACGGCCTCGGCGTCTTCGGGCGTTCGCAGCGGCGGGTTCATCTTGGCGTCGGTTCGATAGCCCTGACACGCCGTATCCGTCAAAACCCAGTGGTGCGGGCAGGCCTCGCCGGTAACCGGAGCGCCGTCGGCTTTGGCCCGGCGCAGCAACTCGACCGTCCCCGCCGTCGAGATGTGCAGCAGGTGCAGGCGGCAGCCGGTCAGTTTCGCCAGCAGAATATTGCGCGCGACGGCGATGTCTTCGGCCACGCGCGGCATTCCCGGCAGCCCCAGGACGGTCGCCGTGTAGCCCTCGTTCATTGCGCCGCGCTCGGTCAGACGCTTGTCTTCGTTGTGCGTCAGAAGCGGCAGGCCCAGCATGGCGCAGTATTCCATCACGCTTCGCACGGTTTCGGCGTGCTGCAACGGAAAAGCGTCGTCGGAAATCGCCACCGCGCCCGCGCTCTTCAACTCGGCCATTTCCGTCAATTGGTCGCCCTGCATCGCGCGCGTGGCGGCTCCAATCGGGTGGACGCGGGCCGACCCGACCTGCTCGGCCCGCGCCAAAATCTGCATGACGACCGCCGCGGTATCAATCGCCGGGTTCGTGTTGGGCATACAGCAGATGCGCGTAAAGCCGCCCGCCGCCGCCGCTTTTGTCCCCGTTTCGATGTCTTCCTTGTACTCGAAGCCCGGTTCGCGCAAATGAACGTGGATATCAATCAGGCCCGGCGCGACGATTTTGCCGGTCGCGTCAATAGGCTCCGCGCCCTCGGCGGCCTCGCCCGGCGCGACGATAGCGACGACCCGTCCATCCTCGATCAGCAGGTCGGCCCGGCGGTCAATTTCCTGCGACGGGTCTACTATCCGCCCGCCCGCGACAATCTGTCTCACGCGCTTCTCCTGCCTCTCCTAATGGTAATAGCGTTCAAACCGGACGGCCCTCGAAAGCGGGAAGCGGCGTCATAGCGCGCCTTCGGTGGCGAAAAACTTGCGGCTGGCCTGCAATTCTTTGACGCGCTTTTTCGTCAATTCGGTCATTCGCATCTCATAAATCATCGGATAGACCGAGCCACCTTCGACTTTGGACGCGAGCAGCGCGCATTCGGCGTCACGGAACTTGAGCCATGCGAGTTGGGCGGTCTTGAGTTTTCGGGCAGTTTTGGCGTCCAGCGATTTCAGCAGACCGGCATAGACGCGGTTCAACTCTGCATCCGCGCGAGCGAACGCTTTCGCGGCGGACAGGTTCATTTCGCCCTGCGTCTGCGCGGCCTGCGCCGAAGGGCAGGCCAGCGGCAGAAAGCCAGCCGAGCCAATAATCAGCCAGAGCGCGAGATTGGTCCGCCGTAAGGTCGCTTTGCACGAAACAACGTCAACGGTAATTTTCTTCACGTCAATTCCTCGTTTCAACGTTTCGCCCCATCCCGAAAACCGAAGATTGGCTCCCCGTTGGATTAGACTTCCGGGGCGGGCGGCCCCTGCGCGCCCATCAGCAGATACAGGACGGCCATGCGGACAGCCACGCCGTTCGTGACCTGCGACTCGATGGCGCTGCGAATGCCGCGCTTGCCGTCGGCGACGTCGGCGGCGATTTCGACGCCCCGATTCATCGGGCCGGGATGCATCACGAGAACGTCTGGCTTCGCGGCCTGCAAACTCGTCGCCGTGATTCCGAACAGGCGGGAATACTCGCGCAGACTCGGCAGCAGCCCCCGATCCATGCGCTCGGTTTGCAGGCGCAGCACGTTCACCACGTCGGCCCCTTCCAACCCCTGCCGCAGGTTGTCGAAAACCGTCACCGGCAGCTGCGCGGCGTCTATGGGCAGGAGGGTGCGCGGCCCGACCAGGCGCACGCTCGCCCCCAGTTTCGTCAGGCCCCAGATGTTGGAGCGCGCCACCCGGCTGTGCGTGATGTCGCCGACAATCGCCACCGTCAGCCCGTCCAGGCGTTCGCGATACTGCTGGATTGTGAGCAGGTCGAGCAGGCCTTGCGTCGGATGTTCGTGCCGCCCGTCGCCCGCGTTCACGACCGGAATCCCCAGATGCTCGGCGGCGAACTGACTAGCCCCCGAAGCCGGATGCCGCATCACAATGCAGTCAGCCTTGATTGCCTGCAAAGTTAGAAGCGTGTCTTTCAGGCTCTCGCCTTTGGCGACCGAAGACTGCGCGACCGCAATGTTGATGGCCTCGGCGCTCAGGATTTTCGCCGCCATCTCGAACGACGAACGCGTGCGCGTGGAGTTTTCGTAAAAGAGCGTGACCATCGCCCGCCCGCGCAGCGTCGGGGC
>JBBRNU010000675.1:0-2720 GCA_038230115.1 Chthonomonadales bacterium
GTTATCTCGGCTTGCTGTCTACGCCTTTAAGAAATCGCGAAGCAGTTGTGTTACAATGGATACAAGAAGCGGAGCCGATGACAAGCGCGGCGCAGATTGACCGCGAAACCGCAGATTTCCGAAGGATACTCAAATCATAACACGCCGTGAACTCAGCGACAGCATACGAACGGCCCATACGCTTGCGGAATGCCGTGAAGCGAGCCAGCGCCTGCGAGATTACCTGCAAGCGCATCCCGACGATGACGACCTGCGCGATGAGGGCAGCGGTCTCTACATGAAAATGACCGCATTGGAACAAACTGCGCCGGGGTCTTTGCAAGCGGCGAGGTCGTAGACCGGGCGCGTCGCCTGAGCCGCAAACGCTGTCCCCGCTTTTGACCGCCGCCTTCAGGAACGCTCTCGTCACGGCCTGCAATCGTAGGCTATAATGTGTATATGAACGCCGAAACGCCTGCCATTTATCTTGATTACGCCGCGACGACACCGCTCGCGCCCGAAGCGTTGGAAACCATGCTGCCGCATTTGCGCGGGCCGGGCGCGGTGGGAAACGCTTCCAGCGTTCACGGCTTCGGGCGGGCGGCGCGGGCGGCGCTGGATACGGCCCGCGAGTCCATCGCCGCCCTGCTTCATGCCGATTTCGCCGAAGTGTATTTCACCGGCGGCGGCACGGAAGCGGACAACTTAGCCTTAATCGGCGCGATGCAGGCCGCGCCGCCGGAGCGCAATCATCTGGTCACGACCGCCATCGAGCATCACGCCGTTCTCCATGCCGCCCATTTTCTGCAAACGCAGGGCTATGCCGTGACGCTGGTTCCCGCTGACGCCGACGGTCTGGTTTCGCTCGACGCCCTCGCCGACGCGATTACGGAGCGAACCGCCCTGGTTTCGGTCATGCATGGCAACAACGAGATCGGGACGATCCAGCCGATTGCCGAAATCGCACGGCTTGCCCATGCGAAGGGCGTGAAATTTCACACCGACGCCGTGCAGACGGCGGGCGCTCTGCCCCTCGACGTGTCGGCCCTGGACTGCGACCTGCTGACGGTTTGCGCGCACAAAATGTATGGGCCGCAGGGCGTCGGCGCGCTGTACGTAAAGCAGGGAACCAAAGTCGCGCCGATCTTGCACGGCGGCGCGCAGGAGCGGGAAAAGCGGGCAGGAACCGAAAACGTGGCCGCGATTGCCGGGTTCGGGCGGGCCGCGCAGTTGGTTGGGGAGCGTCGGGACGAGGAAACGCCGCGCCTGACCGCCCTGCGCGACCAATTTATCGCCGATCTGCGCGACGCCATTCCCGGCCTGCGCCTGAACGGGCATTCCACGCAGCGTCTGCCCAATAACGTCAACGTCTCGGTCGAGGGTCTGGAAGGGCCGACGCTGCTGATGCGGCTCGACCGCGAGGGGGTGGCGGCTTCCAGCGGGTCGGCCTGCTCGTCCGGTTCCATCGAGCCGTCGCACGTTCTCAAGGCAATCGGGTTGAGCGACAGTCTCGCGGCCAGCGGCGTTCGCTTCACGCTGGGCCGTCCGACGACGCCCGAAGAACTGGGTCGCGTCGTGGAGATTTTCGCGCAAATCGTCGCCCGCCTGCGTCGGCAGTCTTCCTGAAAGGTCGCTTTGCAGCCAGCGCCAGCGCGGAACGGCCCGACAAAATCTTTCCTGCCCTCTCCTTCGCAACTTATCTTGTCCCTTTTCTTTGCGATGTGATAGGGAACGCCCGCTTCGGGGCGGTTCGCAGACTTCCTGAGGAGATCAGGAAAAAGTTACGGGACAAGATAAGGCCTTCGCAAAGGAAATGAGAGATGGGAAGCAGGAGAGACGGTGAAAAGAAGAGGCGGTTTGGCCGTTTTCTCGTTTTGAAGGGCGGCGGAGCCGAGGCGAGGTTTGCCGGACGCGCGGCTAATCGTAGAGCAAGTACGGTTGACAGCGGCGGCGAAAGGCGCGCAGGGAACTGCGCCAGGAGGTTGCCAACGCCAGCGCGGACGCGCCGGATTGGAACGCGGCAAAAGCCGCCCGGTTCGCCAGCAGAACACTGAAACGCGGGCTTTCCCACGCTTCGGGATAATGATCGCGCAGGGTCTGGGCGATGGCGAGGCCGGTCAGAACGGGCCTGAAGCGCGAGCGCGCGACGACAACGATATTGACGCCGCCGCAAAGCGCCCCGGCGTGAATGCTGGCCTGGGGCGTGAAGCGAACCGGGATGAAGCCGACGCCGGGCAGGTCGAGCCGGTTCAGCGCGCGCGCCAGCCGCCGCCCGTCCAGCCAGGGCGCCCCCGCCACCTCAAAGGGCGTATCGGTTCCACGCCCGACCGAAACGTTCGTGGTTTCCAGCAGACCGACGCCGGGGTATAGCAGCGCCTGCGTCAGCGACCGCATGTTGGGCGAGGGGTTGACCCACGTCAATCCCGTCGCCTCCCACAATGCATTGCGCCGCCAATTCTCGACGCCCACAACCTCCAGGTCAAGGTAAAGCGATTTTTCGGCGCGCAGCAAACGAGCCAGTTCGCCGACCGTCAGGCCGTGCCGAACCGGGATCGAATGGCAGGCCGTGAAACTGAGAGTGTCCGCGTCGGCAAGCGGCCCTTCCACGCTCGCGCCGCCAATCGGGTTCGGGCGGTCGAGAACGACAAAGCGCAGACCGTGCGCGTCCGCCGCTTCCAGACACAAAGCCAGCGTGCTGACATAGGTATAAAATCGCGTTCCGATGTCCTGAATATCGTAAA
>JBBRNU010000676.1:0-2716 GCA_038230115.1 Chthonomonadales bacterium
CGTCTTGCCGATGGCTCCGCTGGCACGGTTTTCATAACCGTTACCCGCTCGTCCGTGATGCTGGAGCCGAACGCCCCTGTATGCTCGGCACAGTTTTTATAACCGTGACTCTGTCGGCGTCATTGCCGCCTCGTGACCTGCGAAACGCTTGCGTCACGATCTTTTATAACCTCGGCAGAGCCGCGCGCTTGGCGAACGAAACAACCTGTAACAAAAGCGCCGCCAATCGCTCCAACTGAGAAGAACGTTTTTCTCGGTTCGGGGCGAGTTTCGGTTTCGTTCCGTCGGTTCGGTTTATTCAGAGGGGAATGGATCGGGGCATGGGCAAGCAAAACGCGCTGCGTATCATCGGGCTGGGGCTGACCGGGGCTATTCTCGCCGCCTGTGTTTTCGGGCCGCGCACACGCGCCGTCGCGACCGAAAAAGCCAAACCCAAAGTGAATTATGCGCTCGGTTACACCCCGGACGATCTGGCTGCCTTCTCCAAACGGTTTCAGGCCGACGTCTGGCCCCTGCTCACGCGCAAGGACGCCAACTGCGCCCTCTGCCACACCGCCAACAATCCTTCCCAACTGCGCCTGACCGACGCCGAACACGACTTCAAATTATTGCTGACCGACGGCCATTTCGACGCCGAAAGTCCGAGCGGCCTGCTGGCGCGCGTTGTCGCGCCGGATGGCCCGACCCGAATGCCCCCGGCCCCGATGAAGCGCTGGAGCGATGCCGACGTCGCCGTTCTGCGCGCGTTCGTCAACGACCTGTACGCCAAAAAACAGCAGGGCGGGCCAAGCCCCGACGAGCAGTATCCCGACGCTCTGCTCGCGCCCTACAAAGGGCCAGCCGCGACCGGCGCCGATAACACCTTCCTGACCTTTTACCAGCTGCAGGGCAAAGTCAAGGCGATTTTCAACGACGATTGGAAGCGCGACGAACACGACCTGTTCACCGAAAACCTCGCGCAGTTCGGCGGAGCCGACTTTGTGCGCTCGTTCAACGAAAGCGCCAAGCCCACCGCGCAGTTCCTGTCCGGCGTGGATGCCCTGAGCCGCGACGTCGCCTCGCGCGCCTATCTCGCCTCGACCGGCCCGTTCGCCGGACGCGCCCAATCGCTGCCCACGCCCCTGACCCTGCCCGCGCCCGACGCCGCGTATCGCCGCGAAATCAACCGCCTGTATCAACGCATGTTATTCCGTGACGCCACGCCCGGCGAAATGCGAACGTCGTTCCAGTTCCTGCAAAACATTTACCGCGCGCAGAAAAACATCGGCGCGCAGGATTACGAGCTGCGCTTCGCGCTGACGGCCAAAGACGATAACGGCCTCGCGACCAGCCAGAACTTCAGCCTCAAAGTCGTGAACGACGGGTACGGCCTGGGCCAGACCATCGTCAACGAAAACGACAACGAGGGCGCGGACCCGAAAACGCACGTCGTCCGTCGTGCGCTCGACGGCCCCTTTACGTTCCGCGCCAACGACCCCGAACAGCGCGTCACGGTTTCCAACGTCAACACGCACGGCAACGTCATGGTGCATGGCATCGAGGTGCGCGGCCCGCTCCCGGACGGCCCGACCCGCGTCATCACCATCAAAGACCCGACCGTCGAAGCCCAGGGCGCGTGGAAGCAGACCGAGGACAAGGGCGTGCCGTGCTACGAGGACGGCAACGACAACAAGGGCGCAAGCAGCCTGAGCCTTCCCGTCGGCGTGAAAGAGGACGGCAGTTATCAACTCGCCCTGCTGTGGCGCGAGTCCGACGCGCCCGCTCCGCCTCCGACCGCCGCGCCCGCAACCGCTGCTGACAAGGCCGCGACGACCGACAAAGCCGCAGTTGGCAAGACCGCCGCGACGGACAAAGTCGCCCCTGCCGTAAAAAAAACGCGCCGCCGCAAGGTCAAAGGCGAAAATGCCGACAACGTGCTTGTCGAGGTGCAGTCGCACAGCAGGCACAAATTGGCGCTCCCCGAACTGACGCCGACGCCGCCCAAAGGCGAGGCGCATTTCGCGATTGACATGAGCGACGATACCGTCTCGTTCCGCGACCTGCGAACTACGTTCCGCTTCGCCGCCGACGACGGCGTAGAGATCAGCAACACGGCCACGCGCAACCGCGTCGTCGCCGATGCCGTTCGGTTCGCGCCGATGACGGTTCCGGGCGTGAAAATCGCTTCGACCGGCGCGGCCACGATTGTCGTTCCTGCCAAAGAAGCCGCCGGGCAGGAAGCCTGGAAAGAGTATCAGAAGGGTGAGTATACGTTTTATCGGCCCGTCGGCCCGCGCGTCGTCACCGACGACAACGACGGAGCCACGAAGGGCAAACTGAAACTCTTCTACAAACCGGCCAGCAAGCAGACCAACTGGAAGCCCGAAACGTTCTATCGGGTCGAGGTCGGCTATCCCGGCGCGGTCGAAAACGAGACCGCCGTGCCGATTGTCGTTCGCGCGCAGGCCTCGTCGCCCATCGTCCGGCTGGCCTATCCGGTTCACGCCCATGTCGGGGCGAATGTGGAACTGGACGCCAGCGGCTCTTACAACCTGCAAAGCAGTCCGCTGCATTACACGTGGCGGCAGGCAGGCGGCGCGTTCGTAAAAATCGCCGACCCCCATGCCGCAAAATTGACTTTCGTCGCGCCCGCATTAACGCCGCAGCAAGCCGCGTGGGAAGGGCTGTGCCGCGCGTTGATGAAGCATCCCGACTTCCTCTTTACGCGCCCGCTGTC
>JBBRNU010000677.1:0-2716 GCA_038230115.1 Chthonomonadales bacterium
GACGGCGACATCACGCTCAAAGTCATCACGAACGGCAACTCGCCATTTTGGGACTCGATGGGCGAGGGCTTGAAAGTGGGCGTGAAAGAGGCGGGAGCCAGCGCGGGCAGCGGCTGGTCGGCCCCCTCGCAGGCCGACAACAACAGCCAGAAGGCCGTTTTCGAGCAGGCGCTCGCGGCCAACGCCGACGGCATCGCGGTCTCCCCAATTCAGGCCGACGCCTTCGCTCCCGTGATTGACGCCGCCATTGACAAGGGCGTCCCGGTCATCACTTTCGACTCCGACGCCCCGTCCAGCAAACGTCTGGCCTACATCGGAACCAACAACTACGACGCGGGCGTGAAGGCGGGCGAGGCGGCGATCAAGCTGTTTCCGAGCGGCGGCAGCCTGGTCGCGTTCGTGGGCAACATGAGCGCGCAAAACGCCAAAGACCGCTACAAAGGCTTCGTGGATACCGTGAAATCGCACAACATCACGATGCTGCAGGAGCCGTTCGAGGACGACAAAGACGCCGTAGGCCGCGCGCACGCCAACGTCGCCGACGCGATTACCAAGTACGGCGGCAAAATCAACGGTCTGCTGGGCTTGTATTCCTACAACGGCCCCGCGATTGTGGACGAGGTGCAGAAGGCCGGGCTGATCGGCAAAGTCAAAATCATCTGCTTCGACGGCGAGCCGCGCACACTGGACAACCTGAGTAAAAAACTGGTGGACATCACCGTCGTGCAAAAGCCCTACGAGTTCGGGCGGCTGTCGGCCCGCCTGCTGACGCTCATCAACCGCAAAGGACTGGACGCGGCCCTGAAAGAGATGCAGCCGGAACTCGAAAAGAACGGCATGAAAATCAACGGCACGATCATTGATACGGGCGTACAGGTCGTGACCCCGGAGAACGCCCCGGCGTTCCTGAAGGAGCTGAAAGATAAAGGCCTCAAGTCTACCTGAACCAGCCCGCGTCGAGCCGCCCCCAACCGCGCGCTCGCCCTTTGGCGCGCGGCTGCTGGCCTCGCGTGAAATCAGCGTCCTGGCCGTCCTGATTGCGCTCGGCGTCCTGATGCTGTTCACGTCGGCCCGCGACAACTTCTACAGTGCGCGCAACCTCCAGAATATTCTTTTGCAGGTGGCGCTGCTGGCGATTTTCGCGATTGGCGAAACCCTGGTCATCCTGACGGGCGGCATTGACCTGTCGCTCGGCTCGCTGATCGCCTTCACGGGGATGCTGACCGCGTTCCTGGTCACGACTCTGGACGCGCGCATGTTCACGGGCGCGGCGGTCGCGCTCGCCGTCCTGCTGACCCTGGCCGCGTCGCTGGGCATCGGCAGCCTGCACGCGCTGCTGATCCATCGCGTGCGCCTGCCCGCGTTCGTCGTGACGCTGGTGTCGCTGTTGGTTCTGCGGAGCCAGTCGCTCGTGATGAACCATCACCAGCAGATCGTGATCCCGGCCAACAAATACCCGCTCTTCGACTGGCTGGCGAACGGCAAACTGCTGAATTCGATCCCGATTCCCGCCGTCATTCTGCTGATCGTCGCCGTCATCGCGCACGTCATCCTGACCCGGACGCGCATGGGCCGCTACCTGTACAGCGTGGGCAGCAACGAGCAGGCGACGCTGCTTTCGGGCGTCAACGTGTATCGCGTGAAACTGTTCGCCTATGGCGCGAGCGCTCTGCTTGGCGGGCTGGCGGGTATTCTGTGGGCGGGCTACGGCGGGCAGGGCGACCCGCAAACCGGCGTGGCGTATGAGTTGGACGCGGTGGCGGCGGCGGTCGTGGGCGGGGCGAGTCTGACGGGCGGGCAGGGCAGCGTCCTGGGAACCGTCGTCGGGGCGTTTCTGCTGCACGCGATTTTCAGCAGCATCAACCTGACGCTTTCCGAGCCGTCGCTCTGGCGCGGAACCGTCGTCGGCGGCATCCTGCTCCTGGCCGTCCTCGCAACCGCCCTCCAACAGCGGCGCGGGGCCGCGCGCACGTAATCCCGAACGAACGGGATTTCAATCCTATTTTGAAAGGCCCGTCGAACGGGCAGAACGGGATTGAAACCCCGTTCTGAAATGCGAAGCCCGCCTGCGCGGGCTTAACCCGCGCTTCGACTTGTCTGCCTGAGCGGGCTTAGTGCGCCCTCGGTCTCGCCGCCTCCACAATCTGAAAAACGTGTTGTCGAAGCGGCATCGCAGGCCACGCAGGTGGTCTGTGCGTTTCAGAACGGGGATTTATTCCCGTTCGCTGCATTCCAGAACGGGGATTTATTCCCGTTCGCTACCTATTAGAACGGGCATTCATGCCCGGTCGCTGTCTTTTAGAAGCCATGACTCAAACCCAAAAGTCCTCCTGGGAAACCTTGGTCGCCGATACAATGGCGGGGCAGGCGTTGATACAGTGCGTTCTGAGCGCGCCGCGACGGGAAGGAGCGGCGCGCAAAATCGTCGTGCGGCCCATCGCGGCGCGCGGCGCGACCTGGTATCAGTTTGAGACGTTCGCCGACAACAAGGCCACGCATCGCAACCTGTCCCCGGAAGCGGCGCAGGCCGAAATTCTCGTCCTGCTCGACGGGCGGTTTCGCGACGCCCGGTTCTTCACGACGACCGAAGACGTATTTCTAACGTGGGGACGCGGCCCGGCCCCGACGATTAGCCGCAAGCCCGCCTCGAAGACGCCCCCGCCTCTCACGCACGACCGTCCCAAAAACCGCGCTCTTCCGCCAGCGCCGGAAACAA
>JBBRNU010000678.1:0-2712 GCA_038230115.1 Chthonomonadales bacterium
AACGGCAAGCTGAGTACTCTGCAGGCGCTGCCGACCATTATTCGCGAACTGCGCGCTCGCGGGTACACGTTTGCGACCGTTGATACGATGGCGCGGCGGCTCAATCTGGCGCGCGAGGCGAGCCGAAGCGCGGCGCATCTGGCCGCGCTCGCCGCCGCGCATCGAACCGAATAAGTCGAAGCGAATCAGCGGGCGCGCAAACCCTCGTGAAATCGCAAACAGGACGCGCTTTTTACATCGAGAACCGGAAGAACCGGACACTGACGTTTTTGCGTACTGAAACTAACATCCCGGAGGGGAGCGAGAACCATACCATGATTAAGAAAATTCGACCTGGCATCGTCCTGAGTTTGAGCGCGGTCAGTCTGGCGGGTCTGCTGGCCGGGCCACGCGCGCAGGCCGCCCCGCCGCTGCGCGCCCCGGAAGATACGCTGCTGGGCGTGAAGCTGATGAGCCGCTTCAGTGACGTGCTTCGCAAATACGGACAGCCGAACGAAATTCAGGTGGGCAGCCCCACCCTGCCGACGCAATCGCCTGCGGGCGCGACGGGCGGCGGAACCGGCTCTGCCGCCGCGCCCAGCACGGGCGGCGCTCCGGGGATGAGCGGCGGGTATGGCGGCTACGGGGCGGGCCGTCCCACGAGCGGCCCGCCTCCGGGCGCAGGCGGCGGGTACGGCGCGGGCTACGCCGCGCAGTATGGAGCCGGGGGCGGCGGAGCCAGAGGGGGCGGCGCGGGTTTGCCCGGATTCGGGAACGCGGGCGGCGCGCAGTCGGGCGGTCCGCCCCCCGGCGCGAGCGGCGGGTATGGCGCGGGGTATGCCGCGCAGTACGGAGCCGGGGGCGGCAAGAACGGCCCCGCCAGCGCGGGCGGCGGCGCGCAGGCCGGGAACGCTGCGAACGGCGAAAATACGACGAGCGCTGACACCACCTGGTGGTATCACGATTTCAAAATGGGCGTTCACAAAGCGTTCTTGTTCAACAAAGACGGGCGCGTGATTCAAATCCAGGAATACGGCTACAAGGGCGGTTCGGCGACCCGTCAGGGCATCGCGCTCGGCTCCGGGCTGGGAACGCTGATCCAGCGTTACGGCTGGAGCAACGACGGCACAAACGACGGCACGAACCTGATCATGCGCTACGGCGGCGACCGCAAAGTCGCCTTTCAACTGGTGGAAAACCGGGTGGTCGGCATCACCGTCGCGGTCACGAAGTAAGCCGAACCTGTCTATCGGCGGTTTCCGCCGCGCTCGCGCTAAAACCTGAAACGCGATGCCGCGCGATGAAAGTTGAAAACGGAAACTGCCTGAACCTATTTGAATGCGGGCCGCGCAGGGCGACCGACGCGCCCGCCGGATGAGGAGATTGTTATGCGAAGAGGAATTGGGCGCTTTCTGGGCGCGGCGGGCCTGATTGGCGCGCTGACATTAGCGAAGGGCGCGCAGGCCGCGCCTCCGGTCAGCGCGGAAAAAGGGCTGCTCGGCGTCCGCATTCTGCAAAGCTACCGCACCGTTCTGCAGAAATATGGCACGCCCACGCGCATTTTCCGCGTCGGCGAACTGGTGCGAATTATCGAAGCCGTAGACGCGAAAGGCAACCCGACGGGCGGCGTTCGCAGCCTGGGCGACGACGCCACAACCGCCTCGGCAGGCGGCGCGGCGGGTGGGCGCGGGCCGACAGCAGGCGGCGCTCCCCCCGGCGCTCCGGGGATGAGCGGCGGGTATGGAGGCTATAGCGGGTACGGGGGGGGGCGTCCTACGAGCGGCCCGCCGCCGGGCGCGGGCGGCGGATACGGCGCGGGCTATGCCGCGCAGTATGGAGCCGGGGCGGGCGGAGGCAGGAGCGGGGGCGCGTCTTCGCCCCGCATGAGTGGCGGCGGCGACCGGGGCGGACTGCCGGGCGGCATGGGGGGTTCGCCGCCGTCGGGCAGCGGCGACGGCCAAACCTTTCAGCAGGCGGGCGGCTTCATCTGGGTGTATTTCTACCCCAAGAAGGAACTGCTGTACGCCTTCGTGTTCAACAGCGATGGGCGCGTCGAGGTTATTCTGGAGCGAGGGCGCAATCTGGGGCAGGCGACGCGGCGCGGCGTCGGGCTGGGGTCGGCGCTGCAAGCGGTCTACAGCATCTATGGCTGGCCCAACAGCACCGAGCAGGAAGGCAACGGCCTGGGGCTGTACTACAACCAGAACTACCACGCGCAGTTCGCCACGTTCAACAGCAAAGTCATCGGCGTCGCGGTTTGCCTGCGGGAGAGCCAGAAAATCTCGCTCATTGACCGAAGCGGTCAAAACGGCGGCGGGGGCGGCGGCTACGGAGCGGGCAAAGGCGCAGCGTCAGCAGGCGGCGGCGGCGCAAAGGGCGGCGGCGCTGCGCCTGGCGTCTCCGAATAGCCTCGTGGTCGTTCTAAGCCGCGCGTAACGCCGCGGCGGAGTTTTGTAAGACAGGCAGCGCGTTCCTCCATCCGGTTGGAATGCGCTGCCTGTCGCGCTGTTTGGGGCTGCTTGGCGTAATCTCCCCGACGCGGGCGCGCAGCCGGGTCGCGAAGGGCGTCGGGCCTTGACAGTCCGGCGGCAACCTGATAAGATTGCGTACAATTTAGGGAATTTCGTTTCCGCTCCGCGCCTTCACGCGTTGTCGCCAAAACGGAAATGCCGAGAATGCGCGGCGAACGCCCGCTTCGACCGCCTGAAAGCCCTTCACGCGCCATCGGGAAAT